>NZ_JALSLB010000059.1 GCF_026988555.1 Thermococcus sp.
GGTCTTCGTTATTCTGAGAAAGGGGATTGAGGAGTTCTTTGAGGCCCTTGCCGGGAACGACCTTGAGCGGCTAACCGGGGAAGGTCTCAGGAGGAAGGGCAGGAAATGGCGCTTCATAATAGACTTTGTAGCGACTTTCATCGTCGTCTCAATTGAGAACCAGCTCCACATTGGGTTCTTGGGCGTTCTGATTCTGGGTGTCGTTTTCACCACCGTGGAATACCTGTTCGGCCCCAGGAAAACGAAATTCCGTACCATGGCAACTGAACTCAGCGAGAAATCTGTCAGAAGGATGTATGAAGTTCTGGAAAGGAGAGGGGAGGTCCTAAGGGTTTCCCTTTAGCGTCCGAGCTCCTTGTGGGCCTTCGCCAGGTGCTTTGCTGCTATCGCCGCGAGGAGCGAGAGTTCTCCTGCAAGAACGGCACCGGCTGTTATCTCCGCGAACTTCCTGGCGTTGGTTCCTGCTGGTTCTCCGCCGCCGGCGACGCCCATTATGCTTAACGCTTCCCTCTGGGTCGGGACGCGCGTTCCTCCACCGACCGTTCCAATCTCAAGGCTCGGCATGGTGACGCTGATGTAGAGATCACCCTCCGGCGTTACCTCGGCGAGGGTTATGCCGTGCGAGCCTTCGGTAATCTGGGCCTCGTCCTGACCGGTTGCCAGGAATATGGCACCGACTATGTTGGCAAAGTGGGCGTTGAAGCCGTAAGAACCTGCCTGGGCCGAGCCGACGAGGTTCTTCCTGTAGTTGACCTCGGCTATGAGCTCCGGCGTCGTCTTCAGCTTTCTCTCAACGATCTCCCTCGGAATTACCGCCTCGGCAATGACCGTCTTTCCCCGGCCGTTGATGAAGTTCATTGCGCTGGGCTTCTTGTCGACGCAGAGGTTGCCCGAGAGCGCGAGGTATCTCACGTCCGGGAACTCCTCTTCGATTACCTTCATTATCTCCTCGCTTGAGATGGTAACCATGTTCATGCCCATGGCATCGCCGGTCTCGAACTCAAAGCGCAGATAGAGGTTGTTGCCAACGATGTAGGGTTTAACGTCCCTTAGCTTCCCATGCTTAGTGACCTTGCTGACTGCTTTCTTCTGGAGGTAGTCGATGTTGGTCTTGACCCACTCGGCCACTTCCCTCGCTCTCCTCGCGTCGGGGCACTTGAGGAGCGGGGCGCGGGTCATCTTGTCGTCTATGATGGTGGTCTTAACGCCCCCTGCTGCCGTTAGAGCCGAACAGCCCCTGTTTACTGACGCAACAAGCGCTCCCTCAGTGGTCGCGAGCGGAATGTAGAATTTGCCCTTCGCGTACTCGCCGTTAATCCTGAGGGGTCCGGCGACGCCCATCGGTATCTGGACAACACCTATCATGTTCTCGATGTTCTTGCCTATTACCCTATCTGGATCGATGGAGTAGTGCCCTATGTTCTCAAGGCTGACTCCAAGCTTCTTTTCAAGTGCCCTTCTCCTTATTTCAGTGGCGAGTTTCTTATCTCCGTTTGTGTACTTTTCAACCTGGTGGAGCTTTATCTCTCCATCCGCTACCTTCTTCACGAGTTCTTCAAAGCTGACCTTCATAACAACACCTCCAAAATCAGCCGAATATCCATCCTTCAAGGATCTTCCCGGTTTCCTTAAACGCAACGGCGGCGTCGCTGTTGGGAAGGTATTTGATTATTGGGACACCTACATTGATGGACTCGGGAACGTTGTTGTCAAACGGTACCCACCCAATAACCGGAACCTCAAGGTCGTTCTCAATTGCATCGATGATCTTATCCACGACATCCTCAGATTCACGAACCTTATTAAGGATAACCCCAATGTTAAGGTTGTAACGGTCCCCAAGCGCCTTTAACTTCTCTATCTCGTTCTTCACCATAACCTCAAAGGAGTAAATCGGTGAACGCTCTATTTCAACAACGATGAGCTGGTAATTGGCCAGCTCAAAAGTTGGGAGGGTGTCGAAGGGAATCCCGGTCGGGGAATCGACGAACACGACGCCGAATTTGGGCTTCACCCTGTCAAGCAGATCAACCAGCTTTTTCGGAGAAATACCCAGAACGTCCTGAAGGTTGCTGCTACCGGGCATCACGTGCACACCTGTTTGAGGATGTTTGTAAATGGCCCATTCCGGGTCTATGTCCGGGTTTTTAAGGAGGGAGTGGAGGGTGTACCTGACGTTATCCAGTGAAAAGTGGAACCCGAGGTTGGGAAGATACAGATCACCGTCGATTGCAAGTACTCTGTACTCTCCCATGGCCAGAAACGCGCTTAAGTTGGCCGTGGTGGTGGTCTTTCCCGCACCGCCACGTCCTGTAACAACGATCACTGCCATATCAAGACCCCCTTCACCCCCAGAAGAATACTCGTAGGAGATTATAAGGTTTCCGATTAATGTGAAGGAAGAAAGAAGAGAACCTGAGATTATTTCGCGACCACGTCCGCAAAGGCGAAGCGCTCTTTAACGTTCTTTATCTCGATGTCCACCTCGTCACCTACCTGGGTGTTCGGGACGAATATGACGAAGCCCTTTATCCTGGCTATTCCATCCCCACCCCTACCGATGCTTTCAATTTTCACGTGGTACCTTTCACCCCTCTTAACGGGTGCAACCTTTCCCGGACGCGACTCAAACCTTCTATCCTCCAACCTGGCCACCACCAGAGTTAATCGCCTGGAAAAACGTGGGAATGTTTTTAATTCTTCCGTTCAAGGTGTTTCGTCAAATTCAAGCGTTGTATCGTTATTAGAACCTAATTTAAAAATCATATGGTGAAATTCGAACTAAAACGTCAGAAGGATCATGGCATCAGCTCCACAAAAGGTTTATATCAACGAGCGTTTAGACAGAGATGTAAACGCAACGGAGATGGTAATGATGGAAGGCAAGATGCCAGCCATTATGAAGACTAAGCCGGCATATGGTGCCGAACTCGTCGAAGTCGACATACCCAAGCCCGGCCCGGGAGAGGTACTTATCAAAGTTCTCGCCACTAGTATATGCGGTACCGACCTCCACATCTACGAATGGAATGAATGGGCCCAGAGCAGGATCAAGCCACCTCAGATTATGGGCCACGAAGTCGCCGGAGAGGTGATTGAGGTTGGACCCGGTGTTGAAAACCTCCAAGAGGGTGACTACATAAGCGCGGAGACCCACATCGTCTGTGGAAAGTGCTACGCCTGCAGGCACAACCGCTACCACGTCTGCCAGAACACGAGAATCTTTGGCGTTGATATGGACGGTGTCTTCGCGGAATACGCCCTCGTTCCCGCTCAAAACGCATGGAAAAATCCAAAGGGCATGAAACCGGAGCATGCCGCACTTCAGGAGCCCCTTGGCAATGCCGTAGATACGGTCCTCGCCGGCCCAATTGCCGGAAGGAGCACCCTTATAACGGGAGCTGGCCCTCTTGGACTCCTTGGAATAGCCGTTGCAAAGGCCAGCGGTGCTTACCCCGTCATAGTTTCCGAGCCTAGTGAATTCAGGAGGGGGCTCGCCAAGAAAGTCGGAGCCGATTACGTGATCAACCCGTTCGAGGAGGACCCAGTCAAAGCCGTTATGGATATAACTGACGGAGCAGGTGTGGAAGTTTTCCTCGAATTCAGCGGCGCCCCGAAGGCCCTTGAGCAGGGACTGAGTGCTACGACGCCCGGCGGGAGAGTTTCCCTCCTAGGATTGTACCCGCGCGAAGTCACGGTGGACTTCAACAACCTGGTGATCTTCAAGGCACTGGAGGTACACGGCATTACAGGGAGGCATCTCTGGGAGACCTGGTATACTGTCTCGGGCCTCATTCAGAGCGGCAAGCTCAACCTAGATTCCGTCATAACCCACAAGTATAAAGGATTCGATAAATTTGAGGAAGCCTTTGAGCTTATGCGCGCGGGGAAGACGGGCAAAGTCGTCTTTCTGCCCCATGAGAAGTGAGAATTTTTCTGTTTTTATCCTCCTTTCTACCGCAATTCTCTTAAGCGAGACCTTCAACACCTAGCGGGGGATGTTGTTATGGAACTGAGCTATGGTGAGAAGCTCACGCTCATAAAGCTGGGAGATGCTAAAAGGCTCAAATTCGAGGAGCTAGTTCAAAAAACCGGCCTCGATCAGGTCGCGGTAATGAGGGCCGTTCTTGGACTCAAGAGCAGGGGGCTTGCAGACCTCCACGAGAAAAGCGAGAAGGTTGTGGTTATCACGGAGACCGGAAGGAGCTACGCAGAGGTAGGGCTCCCAGAATGGAGGGCGTTACGTCTTCTTCACGAGAGGGAGAAGGCCACGCTCGACGATCTGAAAGAGGTTCTCAGCGACGAGGAGCTCAAGCCCATCATTGGCCTCCTCAGGAAGGAGGGCTGGGCGAGCGTTAGGAAAGAGAACGGAAAGCTCGTCCTTGAGATCACCGAGAAGGGCCTCAACGCTACTGAGAGACCAATTGATAGGGCATTAAAGCTGCTCGCCGAGAGGGGGACGGTTCCGGTTAAGGAGATAGAAAAGCTCGTTCCGGTTAAGGAGCTGAAGAGGAGGAAGATCGGGGAAGAAGAAACGGTGACGGAGAGGAAAGTCGAGATTGCGCCAGCGGGCGAGGAACTTGTAAGAAAGGGCATCGAGCTGAAGGAGGATGTCTCAATCCTAACGCCGGAACTCATAAGGTCCGGAAAGTGGCGTGAAGTCGAGTTCAGACGCTTCGACATAAAGGCCCCCGTCAGGAGAATCTACCCTGGCAAGAAACAGCCATACCGTGCTTTCCTCGACAAGATAAGGAGGAGACTTATCGAGATGGGCTTCATCGAGATGACGGTCGAGAGCATGATTGAGACCCAGTTCTGGAACTTCGACGCACTCTTCCAGCCCCAGAACCACCCGGCTAGGGAGTGGACGGACACCTACAGGCTCAGGTATCCAAAGAGCGGAGGCCTTCCCAGTGAAAACCTGGTGGAGAGGGTCCAAACCGCCCACGAGCGCGGTCTTGCCGGGTCGCGCGGCTGGGGCTATGTTTGGAGCCCCGATAGAGCCATGCTTCTCATGCCGAGGGCGCACGGCACAGCTCTAGATGCGAGACAGCTGGCCAAAGGCGTTGAAATACCCGGAAAATACTTCACTATTCAGCGCGTCTTCCGCCCGGACGTCCTCGACAGAACGCACCTTATAGAGTTCAACCAGGTCGATGGCTTCGTCGTCGGCGAGGATTTGAACTTCAAAAACCTCCTGGGTATACTCAAGCGCTTCGCCGTGGAAATCGCAGGGGCGAAGAAGGTCAAGTTCTTGCCGGATTACTACCCATTCACAGAACCGAGCGTCCAGATGAGCGCCTACCATCCAGAGCTTGGCTGGGTGGAGTTTGGTGGAGCTGGAATCTTCCGCGAGGAGATGACCAAAGCGCTCGGCATTGACGTCCCGGTCATAGCGTGGGGGATTGGGATAGACAGGCTGGCGATGTTCAAGCTTGGCATAGACGACATAAGGTACCTCTTCAGCTACGACCTCCGCTGGCTGAGGGAAGCGAAGCTGGTGTGGTGATGGGAGATGCCAAAGTTCGACGTATCAAAGCGGGATTTGGAGAGGCTCGTCGGGAAGACCTTCACCGTTGAGGAGTGGGAGGGCCTATTCCTCTACGCGAAATGTGAGCTCGACGACGTCTGGGAGGAGAACGGTGAAATCTACTTCAAGGCCGACTCAAAGGACACCAACAGGCCCGACCTGTGGAGCGCGGAGGGCATAGCAAGGGCCGTAAGATTCGCACTTGGCCTCCAGAAGGGCCTGCCTAGGTATGAGGTCGAGAAGAGCGACGTTACCGTTTACGTTGATGAGAAGCTGAAAGATATCCGCCCCTACGGCGTCTACGCGATAGTTGAGAGGTTGAGCCTCGATGAAGAAGCTCTCAAGCAGATGATTAACCTCCAGGAAAAAGTTGCCCTAACCTTCGGGAGGAGGAGAAGAGAGGTCGCCATAGGCATCTTCGACTTCGACAAGGTCAAACCGCCCATCTACTACCGCGCCGCCGAGAAGAGCGAGAAGTTCGTCCCGCTGGGCTTTGACGAGGAGCTTACTCTGGAGGGAATCCTTGAAAAGCACGAGAAGGGCAGGGAGTACGGCCACCTGATTAAGGACAAACCCTACTACCCGCTCCTTGTTGACAGCGAGGGCAAGGTTCTCTCGATGCCTCCGATTATTAACTCGGAAACGACGGGAAGGGTGACGACCGAGACGAGAAACGTCTTCGTCGATGTAACCGGCTGGGACCTTAACAAGGTTATGCTGGCCCTGAACGTTGTCGTAACGGCTTTGGCCGAACGCGGTGGAAGGATAAAGAGCGTCAAGGTGGTCTATCCGGATTTCGAGGTAGAGACCCCTAATTTGACACCCAAAGAGTTTGAGGTCGAGCTCGACTACATAAGAAAACTGGCGGGCCTTGAGCTGAGCGACGGGGAAATCAAAGAGCTCCTTGAGCGGATGATGTACTCGGTGGAGCTTAAAGACGGCAGAATAAAGCTCCTCTACCCGGCCTTCCGCGACGACATAATGCACGCGAGGGACGTTCTTGAGGACGTCCTCATAGCCTACGGTTACAACGAGATTGAACCGGAGGAGCCGGAGCTGGCCGTCCAAGGACGGGGCGATAAGTTCGTCGAGTTTGAGGACGCGGTAAGAGAGCTGATGGTCGGCTTCGGCCTGCAGGAGGTTATGACATTCAACCTGACCAACAGGGAGGCCCAGTATGAAAAGATGAACCTGGAATACGGGAGGGACTACTTCAGCAACCCACCGGCGGAGCTGGTTGAGATAGAGAACCCGATAAGTCCAAAGTGGTCAGCGCTGAGGAACTGGCTCCTACCCAGTTTGCTCGACTTTCTGAGCCAGAACACCCACGAGGAGTACCCGCAGAGGCTCTTCGAGGTCGGGAAGGCAACTCTGATAGACGAGGGCAGGGAAACGAAAACGGTTAGCGAGAGCAAGCTGGCGGTCGTTCTGGCCCAACCGAGGGTAACCTTCACCGACGCGAAGGAAATCCTTGACAGTGTTATGCGCCACCTCGGCTTCCACTACGAACTTGAAGATATGGAACACTCAAGTTTCATCCCCGGTAGGGTGGGAAGGATAATCGTGAACGGAACGCCGATCGGCGTCATCGGCGAGGTGCACCCTTCAGTCTTGGAAAAGTGGGGAATTGAGATGCCCGTTGTGGTATTTGAACTTTCCCTCATGCCACTCTACAGAGGGCCTTACCTTTGACTTTTCTTTTTTTAATCCCCTCTGAAGCAATGCACACATTATCTCAAAGTTCACAACGCTCATCAGTATCTCCGTGTCAACCATCTCCGTCATAACACCCACCAAGCAGACATAGAAGGGGCTATTTATCAATCTTTCCAGAAGATTGTTGAATTTTATCCAAAATCATGCTTTATCTTTGTAAAATAACCGGTCGTTTCGTCGGGAAAAGGCATTTATATCCTCCACCGGATTCATCAATATGAGGTTCGCTCTCCGAATAGCCTACGACGGGACTGCATTCTACGGATTCCAGCGCCAGCCAGACTTGAGGACGGTTGAAGGAGAACTGCTCCGGGTTCTCACGAGGCTGGGAATCATTAGCGACGCGGAGGGCTCAAACTTCAGGGGGGCCTCAAGGACGGACAGGGGTGTCTCCGCGTTCTTCAACGTCATCGCCTTCAACGCTCAGGAAAGACCGGACCTGGTAAGGATGGAGGTTCTGAACCATCATCTAAGGGATGTCTGGGTTCTTGGTATAGCTGAGGTTCCGGGGGACTTCCATCCGCGCTTCCAGGCGAGGTCCAAGACGTATCGCTACTATCTTGTGGACGAGGGCTTCGATCGGGAGAAAATGGAAGAATGTGCCCGAGTGTTCATAGGGAAGCACGACTTCTCGGCATTTGCGAGGCTTGAACCGGGAAAAGAGCCCACACGGGTGATAACCGGGATCAGACTGATGGAAAGAACCGGCTACTATATCATCGAGATCGAGGGAGAGAGCTTCCTCTGGGAGATGGCAAGGAGGATGGTGAACGCGATCCGCTTCTGCGGGCTTGGGCTTATGAAGCCCGTGGAGGTAGAAAAGAGGCTCAAGGGCCAGTACGCCGGAAAGGTCCCACCGGCTCCCCCCGAGGGACTCGTTCTGTGGCACATGAGGTACCCCGACTTGGAGTTTCAAGCGGACGAGAGGGGCCTTAAGAAGGCGAAACGCGACCTGTTCGATCGCTACTCACGGGCGCTTACTAGGGCGGCGCTTCTTGGAGACATCCTTCTTAGGTTTTGAATCCATCTCTCGATCGTAGTATTTACCGTAGTACTGCTTTAGGGCCTTCTGACGCTCGATGAAGTGCGTGAAGAGCAGTGGGTCGTCATCCTGAACGTCAACTATGACCGCCTTCATGCCCTTCTTTGGCCTTAGAGCACGGCCTATGGTCTGTATCGTCATTATATCGCTCTTTCCACCGCCGGCAAGGATTATCGCGGAGATCTCAGGGATGTCAACTCCCTCCTTCAGGAGTGTGGATATCAGAACAGGAAGTTTTCCATCTTTAAACTCCTCAAGAACCTCCCATCTGTCCGGGCTCTGAGAGCTTAGGAACTCCGACCGCACCCCCTCCTCCTCCAGCATCTCCTTGAGCGTCTTTCCATGCTCTATCCGTTTCACATCTATGAGAACACGATGTCCGGCCTTTGCAAGCTCCACAGCCTTCGCCACTATGACGCGGTTCCTGTCCACGTTGTTCATTATAACCTCCTCATAGAGCTCCTTGTAGCGTTCGCTGAACGAGGGCATCTTGGACTCATAGGTCAGTATCTCAAAGCGAGGCTTTGCAAGGAACTTCTCCCGTATCAGGTCGTCGGCCCTGACCTCAAACAGCGTGGGGCCAACGACGGCCTCTATCTTTATCTCCTCTCCCCTAACCCGCCTCCAAGGTGTTGCCGAGAGACCAAAGCGATAGACTTGGGGAAGTTTCAGTCCAAGCTGATAGAACTTCTCTGCGGCCGAGGTTCTATGACACTCATCGAACATGAGGATCGCATACTCATTCTGGAGCTGTTCGGGACCCCTTGAGAGGAGGGTCTGGATCATGGCTATCGTAACCCCCCGCTCGTCCCACTTGTTGTCCCCCACTATTCCCGCTTCTATCCCAAGAACATCCCTCACCTTATCCGCCCACTGGTACAGCAGTTCCTTCGTGTGGACGACGATAAGGGCAGAGAGATCAAGTTCGTGGACCATCCTGAGGCCAACGACTGTCTTCCCGCTCCCAACGGGCAGAGACAGCACACCCACCTTTTCCCGGAGGGCCCTTTTAACGGCCCGTCCCTGATACCGCCTCAGGGTGTACTTCCCGTTCCAGCTGGAGTTTATCTTGAAACCCCTGACCCGCCTCTCGTCCTTGATACGGACCCTGTAGCCCTTGCTGTTTAGGTATCTCTTAACCCTGGGGAGGAGACCGACTGGAAAACTGCGCTCGTAGGGATTGTAAAGGCTTTCTGATTTCTCCCATCTACCAAAGTCCCTTCTGTACGTCAGAAGGTCGTATATTTTAAAATATATCTGGGGGTCCGCTTTCTCGATGTAGACCAGGGCGGAGCCGTCTGGGATACGGAAGGTCACCATGGACATGGCAATCAACTAGGGGTTCTGGAAAAAGGCTTTATAGACCTTTTGGAACATTAACCAAAGGTGAGGGAAATGATACGGGAGATACTCAAGAATTTTGATGACGTGGTCACGATCAGTGAACCCACAAAAAAGGAGCTGGGGGTGACCCGATATCTTCTGAGACACAGGACCCGACCGGTACTCTTCGAGGACGTGGACGGATGGAAGGTTGCCGGTAACATATGGAGCACGCGTGGGAGGATAGCGGAATACCTGGGCATCGAAAAGGAGGGATTGACAGCCTTTATCGCCGATGCCATGGAGAACCCGTCCCCGTACAGAACCGTGGAAAGAGCCCCGTTTCTCAAGAATTCCACAAAGGACTTCTCACTTAAAGAGCTGCCGGTGCCAAAGTACTACCCCCTGGATGGCGGTCAATACTTCACCTCGGCGATGGTCATAGCCAAAGATGAAAAAGGCTTCATTAACACCTCATTCCACAGGATAATGGTGCGCGACGGAAGGACGGCCGCGATAAGGCTAGTTCCAAGGCATCTTTACTCCATGTGGAAGGACAAAGCCGAGCACGGGGAAGAGCTGGACGTCAGAATCATCGTCGGAAACCCGATTCATCTTCTGCTCGCAGGTGCTACTAGCGTGGCCTATGGAATCAGCGAACTGGAGATAGCCTCGAAGATGAGCGAGCTGGCCTTCGGCAGACCCCTGGAGGTCGTCGAGCTGGGTGGAATCCCAGTTCCGGTCGAGACCGAATTCGTCTTCGAGGCGAGGATTACACCGGAACTGGTCGATGAGGGTCCTTTTGTGGACATAACCGGAACCTACGACCACGTGAGGAAACAACCGTTAGTTGTCTTCGAGAGGATGTACCACGTTGATGAGCCAATCTTCCATGCACTTCTCCCCGGGGGTTACGAGCACTTCATGCTGATGGGCCTTCCGAAGGAACCTCAGATATACGCGAGCGTCAAGCGCGTCGTCCCGAAAGTTCACGGCGTTCGCTTAACCGAAGGCGGGGCTATGTGGCTCCACGCCGTTGTTTCCATAACCAAACAGCACGAGGGGGATGGGAAAAACGCGATACTGGCGGCCTTTACGGGGCATCCAAGCCTCAAGCACGTGGTAGTTGTGGATGAAGACGTGGATATCTACGACGACAGGGAGGTGGAGTGGGCGATAGCCACCCGCTTCCAGGCGGATAAAGACCTCATTATAGTTCCCAACGCCCGCGGTAGCTCCCTCGACCCCTCGGCCGAGAAGAGCCTCGTGGCCAAGTGGGGCGTGGACGCCACCAAGCCACTTGAAAGAAAAGGAGAGTTCGAGAGGGCAAAGCTTCAGTGACCGCGCCCCTCATCTCCCTCGTTCACCATCTTAAGGAAGATCTCCTCAAGGCTTGGGACCCTGACCATAAGCTGGAGGATCTTCGCTCCCTGCTCCCATACGAGGTCGTTGACCTGCTCCCGTACGTCCGCAGCGGCCTTTATCTTGTACTTGGTTTCGCTGACCCGTTCAACTTTCCACTCGACATCATCAAAGTTGACCGGTTTGCTGGTCTCAAGGAGTATCAGGTACCCTCCCTTCTTCAGGAAGTCCGACTTTATGTTGTCTATGCTGTCCTCAACACGGAGTTTGCCCCGGACGATGACACCGACGGTATCGCAGACCTCCTCAACGTGGGCAAGGATATGAGACGAAAAGAAGACCGTTTTCCCGTCCTTTTTTTGCTTCCTGATTATGTCCTTGAACTCCGCTATCCCACGGGGGTCTAGGCCGGTCATCGGTTCATCAAGTATCAGGAGTTCGGGATCGTTGATGAGCGCCTGTGCCAGCAGAAGCCTCTGGCGCATTCCCTTTGAGAGCTTGCCGACCTTCCTGTCCCTAACGTTCCACAGGTTAACAGTCTCAAGGAGTTCCCTGGCCCGTTTGAGCCGTTCGCCCTTTGGTATTCCAAAGGACTGGCCGAGTATGTCCAGAGTCTGGAGAGGAGTCAGGAAATCCCAGAGGGTTGCGTGCTCTGGCATGTACCCTATTCTGCCCTTCACATTGACCAGTTTGCCCTCGTCGTAGCGTCCCCCCCGGAACACCTCTTTCCCAAACACTTCAATCCTGCCATCCTGAGGGTATATCAAGCCCAGGGTGCTTAGAATCGTTGTGGATTTGCCCGCACCGTTGGGTCCAAGGAAACCGTACACCTTTCCCTGCTTAACCTCAAGGTTAAGCCCGTTGAGGGCCGTTAAACTGCCGTACCTCTTAACAAGGTTCTCTATCCTAAGCACCATTATCATCACCTCAAATCCATCCTGAGGAAGCGCAGCATGGCGGCCCCAAAGTAAACGGCCGTCATCATGAACAGCAGCAGTGTGTTCACCCATCTCTCCTTGATGGCGTACGCCACCCCCCGATACGTCCCGCTGTACGTACCGTGCTTGCTTAAATGGGCAGTTATTACGTTGAACTGGGCCATGGGGGAGTAAAAAGCGTACCTGGTGTTGTACTCGTCCGAGAGTTTTTGGACGTCGTTTAGGCTCGTCGTGTCGGAGTGAGTGTAAACCTGATAGCTTATGACCAAAGGCACAAATATCAACAGGATGAAAAACACCGCTATCCCCACTCCAAGCGCTGTCCCCGATGATTTGAGGAAAGCCGAGAGAAGGTAGCCCATGGCAACGAACTCCACCATAACAACGAGCAGCAACAGGTTTATCAGAACGAGGTCCCTAACGAGGGCCGCGGTCAAGTTAACGCCGATGTACAGCATCCCGGCGAACTCAACAATGGTCGCCAGGAGGATTGCAATTCCAAAGACCGCTATCTGGGCAAGGAACTTACCTATTATGTATCCGCTTCTCGTTATCTTTTTGCTCAGCGCCACTCTAAGCGTTCCCTTCTCAATCTCACCGTTTATGGCGGTTGCGCCCACCACTATGGCAACTATACCGAGGAAAAACATCGCCATCCCACTGACGAAGCTTATCGTCAGCCCCATCACAGAGGTGACCGTTAATTCCTCAGAGGTTCTCTTCAGCAGGTAGAAGAAGGGCACGTATATCAGAGAAAGGATTATGATAACGGCCCATATCTTCTTGGTTCGCAGGCCTTTTTTAAGCTCAAGCTGAAATCCCCACATCATGGAAAACACCTCCAATAGCACAATGCTCAGGAAAAACTAACCACGGGAGTATAAAAGTTTTGCCATTACAGTGGGATTGATGGAAAGCCGAGCCCTCACGGGTGAAGGGTTTGTTTAAGGGTATCAAAGCGAAAGAAGTTTCAAAGCCAGCTCGTACTCCCGGCAGTGCAGACGGAGCCGCTCCATGACCCGCTCGTTGCCCCCAAGCAGGGGCCACAGTATGGAGTCTATGTGAAGGGGAGGGATACCCGTCTCCCGCCCGATTCTGCTCCAGAATCCAGCAGGCTTCTCGTCGGTGAAACGCTTTGTATAGGCGGTTATCCTGCTGTCCTCAGGTATCTCTATCTCCATGGGGTAAGGCACGAATTCACCGAAGACTATCCTGCCAGCGTACCCGAACATCTTGACAGCAAAAACGATCGTCTTGGCATTTTCCTTCGAGTTCAGGACCCGAGCGATTTCATTCCTCAAATGGGTCATGCCACCGAAGTAGTAGTCCCTGAGGTCACGGAAGGAGAGAGAGTCAAGGAAGGGCTCAAACCTCTCAAGTCTGGAGACCTTTGGAGTGACTAGCCGCCTGTTGGTTCTCGACCTGGGAAGAAAGCTGGAGTAAGCCTCGACAATACCATCGTCCGGCGGGTTGTCTGAGAAGTAACGTGAAAACTCCCACCACCAATCCTCCCCCCTTCCGCTGAGCTGATAGCTGACTACGGCGTTCGCCATGACGAGTTTCATGAAGAGCCCTTTGTCCTTGAGGTTTTCGTGGAGAGTGCGGAGGGCATCAAACTGCAGGTCAACCCGCTCCTCTATGATCCTCGCACACCCTATGCTCAGTTTGCCCAGGATGTCTTTCAACCGAAGCACCTTTTCGTCGTTGGCCTTTCCTGGCAGTCCAAGGAACCGTTCCAGGCTCATCCCACCACCTCCCCGATGAGTTTCTCAAGGAAAACGTTCTCGGTTATGATCTCAGCACCGGAATTGCGGGGGAGACCGAGTTCAACCTTCGCCCCCACGCCATGTTCCTCAAGGTAATCCCCAATCTCGGTGCGGAGGCGTGGGTAGTCTGACTTCCGTATCAGCCCGTAGACGGTAGGTCCCCAGGAGCTCTGACCGCAACCATACGTGTTGGTCCTGAGGAATTCCAGTGCAACTTCCACGTCCTCCCTGAACTCTCCCCCCTGATACGCCTCAAAGTGCTTCCCCACCAGACGCTGAATGATTGAGAGATGCTTTCCGAATCCACGGATGTCACGCTCCCTCAGTGCCGGCAGTAACCCCAGGAGTACCCTGTAAGATATCTCCATTGCCACATCCACCCTGCCTCTAACCTTCTCCATTATCGGTTTCTCCTCCTCCTCATCAAAGCCCCTCCCGGTTTCAGGGGTTACGAGTAAAAAAGCCCAGTCCTCAGGAATCTCTTCCCTGAAGATCAGAGGGGGTATCCCCGCCTTTGAGCCGCCGTCTACAACGAATCCTCCATGGATAAACGTGTAGATCCCCGCCCCGCCGTTTCTTCCCCTGCCAAGAACCTCCGCCAGTCTCTCCGTTGAAACACCTAGGTTGTTCAGTTTGGAGATAGCCGAGGCCACGGCCAGACTCAGCTGAGTTGTGGAGCCGAAGCCCACGTGCCGCGGAATGGTTCGGAGAACATCTATGGAGTATCCAACTCCCGTCTCGAAGGCGCCGTTCATCCGTCCAATGGTTCGTTTTATGGTCTCGTAATCCTCCCCGCTGGCACTTATCCTAAGAGAATTCCCCGCGGTTACCCTTATCTCGTATCCACCCTCCAGACCAACCCCAATGCTGCCAAAACGCCTGCCGAGCGTTCCCGATGGATCTATAAGTCCCAGGTGCAGCCGTCTAGGAGTTATCACCCTCATATCCTCACCATCCCCAATCCTCAAAAGTATTTTTAACCCTTGGCAAAGCCACCTGAAACAAGGAGGGCAGTACGGAGGTGGTAACGATGAAGTTCGCGGGCGTTGGTCTTGAAAGGCCCAGGATAATGGGGGTCATCAACGTCTCTCCGGAGAGTTTTTATAAGGACAGCGTTGCTGGGGACGAGGAAGCGCTTATAGGGATGGCCACGAAAATGGTGGCAGATGGGGCAGCCTTCATAGATGTGGGGGCGAAATCGACGGCCCCGTACCTGGAAACGCAGATTCCAGTTGAGGAGGAAAAAAGGAGGGCTCTCTGGGCCGTCAGAACCATTCGCGAGCACGTTGATGTGCCGATAAGCATAGATACAACCAGCGCGGAGGTGGCTGAAGAGGCCATAAAAGCCGGTGCGGACATCATAAACGATGTAACGGGCCTCAAAGGAGACCGTAGAATGGGAGAGATAGCAGGGGAGTACGGGACCCCCATAATTGTCTGCGCCCATGGTGATGTCAGCAACCTCAGTAACCCCCTGCACACGGTCACTGACCTGCTCAAAGAGAGCATCGCCATAGCCGAGAGGCACGGAGTGGAAGAGGTCGTGGTTGACCCCGCAGTAGGGTTCCTGAGGCCGGAGTGGCCGCCGTGGTACGAGTGGGATTCCAGCATAATAGCGAACCTGAACCTACTGAAAGTCCTCGGCAGACCGATACTCGTGGGTGTTTCCAGAAAATCCTTCATAGGAGCAATAACGGGCAGAGGGAATCCAACGGAGCGGTTGCCCGGAAGTCTCGCGGCCACGGCGATAGCCGTTATCAACGGAGCGAGTATAGTGCGCACCCATGACGTGAGGGAAACCATCGATGCCATCAGGGTGGCTTCATTCATACGCGGCTTCCGACCCTAGCCCCCTTCCTGGTCTCCTTCCACTCCTCCAGCAGAGTCGCCATAAGACCCAAGACGACGGGCCCTATTATGATCCCCACTATTCCAAAGGCCATCAACCCCCCTAGTATACCTATGAAGGATATCATGGCACTTATCCCTCGCTCCCTCATGCTGACCTTTGGACGCAAGACCATGTCCGGAACGGGGGAAACGAAGACGAGCCCGTAGAGGGTTAAGAGGAGAGCCTTTACGATTCCTCCTCCGTTTAGGAGGTACACAACACCGCCCAGCCACGTTATCCATCCTCCCACCACCGGGAGCAACTCAAGGAGAACGGTGAAAATACCGAGGGCTATAGCCTCCCCTATCGTGACGATGTGAAGGGCAAAGAATCCGAGGGTGACGGCCACCCCCTTCAGGACACTGATCGTCAGCCAGCTCCGAAGGAGGTCGTTCAGCGTTTTTTCGGTTTTCTCCATGAGTTTAACGGCCAGTTCTCTGTTCTCTGAAGGGAGCAGGGAATAGATCTCGTCCTGTATGGACCTCGCGTTTACAAGGATCCCGTAAAAAACGAATATCATAACCAAAGCCTGGAAGGAGAGTTTGGGCAGGGAATAGGTGTACCCCAGTATGTAACCCTCAAAACGCTGTGATATGCTTTCACTGAGCTTGTTGATCAGCTCAGATAGGGCAGGGGGCAAGTTAAGTGAGATAAGCCAGTTGAAGACCGCGTTCAGGTAGTAAACAAGGGACTGCTTGACATCGCTCATCCAGACAGCAAAACCGATTATGAAGAGGAAAGTCATCAAGGTGACCACAGCGGTTAGAATGAATGCAGAAGCCCTGATCCCTATACGAGTGGAGAGCCTCCTATGAAGGGGGTACAGGATATAGACCAGCGTCGCAGCTATGATTATTGGGGATAGAACTGGACTGAGGGTTTTCCAGACCAGGTACAGTATAACCACCGAAACCGCGAGCCAGACTATGGCTTCAATCTTCATCTGCCATCCCCAAGTACTTAAGTATCAGACTGCGTGCCGAGGGCTTGTTAAAGGTGATGAACAACCCGTCCTCCCTGAGAATGAAGTTCCTACCAAGGGCGAGCAGACCCCTTTTAGTCCTGTGAACCTCGGCCCCATCTATCCTGACTAGGGACCTCACATCTTCGGGAGCGTGGCTCTCAAGAACGGCGTTCTCAAGCCTTTTCATGATGGAGGGGTTCATGAACTTTACGGGATTCGGACGGAACTTCTCAGCCTTTATCTCCCGGGGCTCCATGTAGATTCCCCAGAACTCCTTTGCACACTCAAAAGGGTAAACGTACCCCTTACCATATTCTGGCAGGTACAGCTCCCGGAGTACAGCCAGCAGGACCCTCCGCGTGTCTTTACCATAGAACTCTATTCGGAGGTGGAGCTTGCCGTCTTCAAAGCCGTTCTCAAAGATTTCAAGCTTCTCCTCACAGAGCAACCTCTCACCTCCTGATGTAAGTGTTCAGATACCTAGGATCGAGGAAAAGGACTTCGCTACCGTACACCCCAAAGTTTTCCGGCTTCGGGCCGCTGTAGACCACCACCCTGGCGTTCGTGACGTTTAGCATACCCTCCAGGGTCCTTATGGCGGTGTCCATGTCCCCTGTACTGTCCACAAGCGTTCCGGTTACGTTGACGGCAAACCACGTCCGTCCGGTCGCGTATTTCCGGGTCTCGTTAATCGTCATGTTCCTCCCCGTGCTCACTGCGGTCAGGAAGGCTTCGAAATATGTATCGACCATATTGGTTATCATTCTGCGCTCTTCAGGTGTGAGGGCACGCCACTCCGCCCCCATATCCTTATATTTACCTGTTTTGAATACATCGACCTTGATACCGTTCTGCGCGTAGTTCTTCTCCATGTCATAGTGAACGTAGATAACCCCTATGCTCCCAACTTCCGCCAGTGGGTCCGCTATTATCCTGTCTGAGGCCACTGCTACATAATATCCTCCGGAAGCCGCCATGCCCCCTGTGTAGGCAACTACGGGTTTAATCAGATCAAGTTTTCTGACCGCGGTGTATATATCCCTCACGGCACCGACCTCTCCACCGGGGCTCTCTATCCAGAGGATCACACCACCGATGGAGCTGTTATCCGCTATCCTCCTGAGAACCGGAACCAAGTAAAGGGCGGTGTAATCATCGATCAAACCGAACAGGGGAACAACCGCTATCGTAGTATTTGATGGGGTGCCATTGGTGGTGAACCTTTTGAGAAAATCAATCTGACCCTTCAGCTCGCTTATCTCGCTAAGGAGCTCGGTGTTGTTGCAGCTCACGTTCTCAACCTGTACCTGGGACACACTCGTCACGTTGGCGGGCGTATATCCCCTAAGACTGGAGTTCTGCATGTAGAGCAGAACCGCCGAAACACTCATCATGGCAAGCAGAAGGACCAGTATCAGTGAGACGTACTTCCAAAGGTTCTCCCTCATTCCCTCACCCGCCATATATTTTTGGATGGAACTTTTAAATCTGCCCCTCGCTAAGCTTTTATATTATCCATCCCACTCTTTCATGGGTGGTAACATGGAGATCGGGGTAACTATTTATCCGCATTTCGTAACGAAGGACAAGACCCTCGCATCGACCCTCGCCGATGTCAAGATAAAGAATTATGATTTTGTCTCGATATTCCCTCATACCCTCGGCGTCATCATGAACGGGAGGGTCATAGAGAAAAAGCTCCGCACGCTTGAGACGACCCTCCGCGGTGTGGGAATTGATTACATCGTTCGGATGCCTACCTCTGTAAACCTGCGTGATCACATTTATTACACGAGGCACTTCCGGGTGGCACGGGCGGTGGCGGACGTCGCCATAAAACTCGGCGCAAAGGTAATCGTCATGCAGAGTGGTAAGACCGGGAGGCTTGATCTAGAAATAGAGGCTATACAGCAACTTGCCGATATGGTCAAGCCCTTTGGAGTGAATATAGCCCTAGAAAACACGTACAGCGTTAAGGACACGTTATACGTCGTGGACAGCGTCGCCAGTCAGAACGTTGGCTTTGCACTGGACGTCGCCCACGCTTTCCTGAGCGCTCAGGGAGATGCAGATAAGCTTCTGGAGGACGTTAAGCTCGGAACGGACAAGACGGTCATTCTGATGATACACGACAACTTTGGAAAGCTCTTCCCACAGGTGGAACCGGAGGACGCACTGGCCTACGGAGTTGGAGACCTCCACCTAATGCCGGGGGAAGGAAGCATACCATTTGGCAAGGTCTTAAAGCTCTTTGGAGACGTCCCACTGCTTTTAAAGGTAAAACACAGCAGCAAATTCGCCAAGATACCGAACAAACACGGACTCATTGAGCTTTTGACGAGTCTGTGATTGATGAATGGCGTCGAGGATATCTAGATCTCTATCCTCCTCTTTATCTCACTGTAGAGAACCGCCAGTGCCCTTCCGATAACCTCCTTATTCCTCGTGAAGTGAGTGACATCGTCGTTCAGGTTCTCGAGGATTATCTCAACGGCCTCTTCAATCGTTATCTTTCCCTCAAGCCATGCGTATGCAATCACGGCCTCAGCGATATCTCCCCTGCCGTGTTTGTCTGTTCTGGGTGGTACGAGCCCCCTCAACCCGGAGAGCTCAAGCGCAATTGCCAGCGACGCGTTTGGGACGCGTTCCCCCGTTGGTCTACCGAGGTACTCGCTCAAGGCCAGTGAGTACATAAGGTTCACGAGGGAATCCCCCAGTTTTGAGAGCCCTTTGTCCCTGAAGTCCCGTCTGTATTCAATCGTCATTTCCCGTTCTCCTGTAGAATCGTAAAAAGAGAACAGGGGATCAAGATTCAGTTACCGCCCTCCAGGCCTCAAGGGCAGCCCTTGCACGGTCGAATATCCTCTGAGCAGCCTCCTCCAGCGCAGCCTCAGGGGTCACCTTGCCGTCGGTGACGACCCGGAACTTCGGCCTTCTCGCCATGAGGACCGGGTGCTCGATGGTGTAGCCGGCGAAGGTAACGTGTTTGTTCTCGTGGAGAACCTCATTAAGAATGTTCGCGAAGGTGTGATCCTCTCCTTCAAGGTAAAACTCAAGCTCGTTCTTTTCACGCCTGACAACATCAATCTTCATGTTCCTCACCCTTTCCGCTCTTTAAACGGTTCAGCAGCAGCTCCATTGCCTGCTCCTTGTTCTTGATAAGTTCATATTTAAACTTATCCTCCTTCCACTCGGCCAGTGTCAGCCCAACCAGCATGTCGAGGACCTCTTCCGGCTCCATCCCCTTGGCCACGGAGACAGGAAGGATGACCTCACGTATCTGTTTGGTTGTCCGGTAGGACAGGTCCGCAAGGTATTCGCCGAGTTTGCCAACGACCTCCTTAAGCCCATCAAAAGGCAGAGACGTCACCAGCTCACCCTCCCTCACCTCGGCATGTTCCCCGAGCAGTTCCAGGGTCTTTAGCAGGACCGGGAGGGAAACACTGGTCCCACATTCTCTGAACAGATCATCAACGTTGTACCGGTAAAAACCCCGTCTGTCCGGGTACAGCTTCGCCCTGATCCGCTTGTGGATCTCCTTTATCCTGTAGGTCGCCTCCCGTATCTCGTTCTTGGTTCCCTGAACGTTGATCTTCAGGTCGTTAAGCCTTCCATGGACGTAGATGAAGGCGGGCAGACGAAGCTTCTGTAGCTCCCTGAAAAACTCCTCCTTCTCCCGCTCATCCCGAACGTGGATAACCACTACTTTCTTGGCCCTCGCCATTCTCACACCTTCAGCTTCCTGTAGAAGGACGAGAGCTTCCTTGTCTCCACGTGCCCGCACTTGGGACATATAAGTTTATCGCCCCTTCGGATCAGCGGGGACCTGCACCGAGTGCAAAGAGCATAGACAACCCCCAGATCCGCTCCCTTGGTCGAAAGTTGAATGGGGCTCTTCTCATTTGAGACGACCCTCGCCCTTACTATATCCCCAATACGGAACTCGTTGAGCAGACTCTCGACGTAACCGCCCTTAACCTGAGAAACGTGAATGCCCGCGAGCTTTGAAGTGGCTATCTCCCTCTCATTTTCACGCCCCTCTATTCTGACCAGCTGCACTATCGCAGCCTGGGGTTTTACCTCTATCACCCTGCCAACAACTATGTCCCCAACCTCCGGAAGAGGCGGGGTGTCGGTTACGGCTTCAACGCTTATCTCCATCCGATTCGGGTCGATGCTGACCCTGCCCGCCCTTATTGCATAAAGCTCGCCGTTTTCTTCCTTTACACCCTCTCCTGGGAAGTACTCTTCGATAACACCGAGGTAATCGCCTGGAAGAACGAGGTCTCCATCATGTATTCTTTTCCTCTCATTCATCCTCCCACCTCTACGGGAGTTTTGGGGAAGATTTTTTAAGTCTTTGCTATCTCAGAAGCGGGTCTAAGGTAAGTCTTATATCCCCCTCCGGTAATACATTGGAACATGTTCGGTGAACACCGGCTGAAAACCCAGTTCATAAAAATCGCCGACCAAAAAATTCACCTGGTTGAGGACAGGAAGGGCCTCGTCCGATACAGGAGGGGCAACATCGAACGGCTCATAAAAGGGGATGGAGAGGTACTCAAACTGCTCCCCGCCCCTGCTGTGGGCTACGGTGTGTCCCTGCTTATGGTAAAGCTGAGGGAGAGAATAGTGGTTCCGCCGAAGGGCTCCTTCCAGGGTTTTCTAGATGTGCCGGTGGAGATAGACGTCGAGATAGGGAACCTATCCATAGACCATTTTATCGTCGGCAGGGAAAAATACGCACTCTATGGAACTATAGAGAACGGGAAGATAGCCCGATACCACGTGGGACCATTTTACGTGGATGAACCCGAGGCAATGGGCATTGCAAAGGTCATCCTCTCTAACCCAACGAAGGAATGGAAGGGCCTGGACAGGATCATTTTCCCCATAAGGGGAAGCACGATGTACTACAAGGGGAACAGGGCGTATTATCCACTCATCTTAATCACGTTGAAGGATCATTTTCCAGAGGTCAACAACACGGGGAAGGCCCCTGTTGAGGGGGCGGTTAGGGTCGGAAGCGGGGAGCCCCTGCCCAACTTCAGGATGAGGTGGGAGGGATGATCGACATAAACGCGTCGGGGAACGTAACGATCGGCTTCGGTCCAACGAACGTCACCATGAGCGTGGGGAACATAATAACGGCTATCGCTGTTTTCATCGTGGGATTCCTGATCGCAAAGGTAGTGAAGCACTACATCCTGACGCTCTCCAAGAGCACCAAATACGTGTGGGTGCTCAACGAAGACACCGCAAGGACGTTTTACAACATGATCGTTATCATCTCCGCATTCTACGCCCTTCACGTACTCGGCGTCCTGTCCTACAAAGTGAGCGGAACCTCCCTCAGCGATATCTTCACGGCGCTGACGGTCTTCTACTTCTCGTACCTACTCGCCAAGAAATCCAAAGATTACATGGTGATGAGGGCCCCGAAGGAGAAGCTTAACGAGATGCAGGTCAAAGCAAAACTCTTCTACTACACCGTAGTTACTATAGCGTTCTTTCTCGCGCTCAACATAGCTGGACTCAGTGGCAGGCTCTCAACAATCATGGCAGCCGCGGGGATAACCGGTGTCGTCCTGGGTATAGCATCCCAGGCTGTCGTGGCCAACTTCCTCGCCGGTATTGCCATGTACTTTGACAAACCGCTCAGGATAGGGGACGCGGTCAGGATAGGCAACGTTGAGGGGATAGTCCATGACATAAGGATCCTGTCAACCAGGATAAGGGCCTGGGACGGCACCCTAGTCCGTGTCCCCAATGAGAAGCTATTCAACAGTGAGATAGTGAACCTCCAGAAGTACCCTGCTAGAAGGGCCGAGCTAACACTGGGGATAGCCTACAGGGAGGACGCCCAAAGGGCCATAGATATCATAATGAAGGTTCTCGACGAAGAACCGTACGTCCTTGCAGTACCCGAGCCAAGGGCCTACGTTGAGGAGCTGGGGGATAGCGCGGTCAACATCAGGGTATGGGCCTGGGTGCCGAGTTCACTCTGGAGGGGTCAGAACCTCTTAAGGGCGGAGTACGGCCTCCTCCAGAAGATCAGGGACGCTCTCAAACGGGAAGGCATTGAAATCCCGTTCCCGCAGCGCGTCAACTGGTTCGCCGAGCCCCTCAGGATAAAGTTTACGGATGACGAACAGGAGAGCTGAGTCTCCATTCCCTTTGAACCTCCGGGGCAACTTTATAAGCTGAAGGAAAAACTTTTAGTAATTCCCGTTCAGCTAGAGGTGGTGGTTAAGGATGAGAATGCTTCTGATACACTCGGACTACCTTGAGTACGAGGTCAAGGATAAAGCCCTGAAGAACCCGGAGCCGATAGGCGAGGAACAGAAGAAAGGTAGACTCGAGGAGGTCCTGGCGGTTTTCATGAGCGTTGAGAAGGCCGACGAGACCAACCCCGACGAGATCGTCGAGAAGGCAGTTATTGAGATCAAGGACGTTGCTTCACAGGTAAAGGCCGACAGGATATTCGTTTACCCCTTCGCCCACCTGAGCAGCGAGCTGGCGAAGCCAGATGTCGCACTCAAGGTTCTCCAGAGGATCGAGGAAAGACTCAGGGAGGAGAGCTTTGAGGTAAAGCGCGCGCCCTTCGGCTACTACAAGGCCTTCAAGCTCTCCTGTAAGGGCCACCCGCTGGCCGAGCTCAGCAGGACGATAGTCCCGAACGGCGAGGCGGTTTTAAAGGAGGAGCGCAACATCGCCCTTGAGAAGGAGGAGGAGCTGAAGAGCTACTGGTACGTGCTCACGCCGGAGGGTGAGCTGGTCGAGGTCGAGAAGTTCGACTTCACCGGGCACGAGAACCTCAGGAAGTTCGCCAATTACGAGATAAGTAAGAACAGGATAGCCGACAGGGAGCCGCCGCACGTCAGGTTCATGCTCGAGCACGAGCTGGTTGATTACGAACCGGGAAGCGACGGAGGCAACCTCCGGTATTACCCCAAGGGAAGGCTCATCAAGGGTCTCCTCGAGCAGTACGTCACCGAAAAGGTCATAGAGTACGGCGCCATGGAGGTCGAGACGCCGATTATGTACGACTTCGAGCATCCGGCGCTCGAGAAGTACCTCAACCGCTTCCCGGCGAGGCAGTACGTCGTCAAGAGCGGCGACAAGAAGTTCTTCCTCCGCTTCGCTGCCTGCTTCGGCCAGTTCCTCATAAAGAAGGACGCCACGATAAGCTACCGCAACCTGCCGCTCAGGATGTACGAGCTTACCCGTTACTCCTTCAGGCGCGAGAAGAGCGGTGAGCTTTCCGGCCTCAGGAGGCTCAGGGCTTTCACGATGCCAGATATGCACACCGTCGCCAAAGACCTCAAGCAGGCCATGGACGAGTTCAAGAAGCAGTACAAACTCAGCATGGAGGTTCTTAGGGGCGTTGGGCTAACACCGGAGGACTATGAAGTAGCAATAAGGTTCACACGCGATTTCTGGGAGGAGAACAGGGACTTCGTGATCGGACTGACGAACATAATAGGCAAGCCGGTGCTCATCGAGATGTGGGACCAGAGGTTCTTCTACTTCATCCTCAAGTTCGAGTTCAACTTCGTTGACAACCTCGACAAGGCGGCTGCGCTGAGCACCGTCCAGATCGACGTCGAGAACGCGGAGCGCTTCGGCATAACCTACTACAACGAGGAGGGTAAGGAGGAGTACCCTCTCATACTCCACTGCTCACCGAGCGGAGCAATCGAGCGCGTTATGTACGCCATCCTAGAGAAGCAGGCCAAGCTCCAGGCGAAGGGCGTAAAACCGAGCTTCCCGCTCTGGCTCAGCCCGATACAGGTCCGCGTCATTCCGGTGGGCGAGGACGTCATGGACTACGCACTCTACGTTGCGGGAAAGCTTGAAGGTGCAAAGATTCGCGTTGACGTTGACGACACCAACGACAGGCTCAACAAGAAGATAAGGAAGGCCGAGAAGGAGTGGATTCCCTACATCGTCGTCGTTGGCAGGAACGAGAAGGAGCAGAACACCGTCACCGTCAGGAGAAGGAGCGGCGGAAGGCAAGTAGAGATGCAGCTCGAGGATCTCATCAAAGAGATAAAGGGTCAGATCGAGGGCTTCCCGTACAGACCGAGGCCTCTGCCGCTGCTCCTCAGCAGAAGACCCAGGTTCAGGGGCTGAGCTTTTTCACCTTCAGCTTTTCTATTCCCTCGCTTTTGGTTGTGTGGAGGGAGTACATCGCTGGCTCAAAATCCTTGTAAGGTGCCCTCAAAAGGTAAACCCTTTCCCTAATGCCGTTATCCTCAAGTTTCGAGTCAGATAAGAGCACATAGTCACTTATCCCAACAACCCAAGCCCGGAATTTGGTGGAGACAACGTCCATGTTGAGTCCTAGAATGAGGATAGAACCAGGCAGTTGGAGGCTCCTTAAAGCCAGTGTGTGGTTGAGCAGTCTCAGAGTGCTGTCCTCACCAAGAAGAAGTGCCGCCCCGTCCAGGGTGTGTATCAAACGCACGACGCAGTGCCCAGTGAGCAGCTCCCGCAGGGGGCCGTAGTATATGCGGTCAATTTTTGGATTGAGGGTCTCGGGTTCCACCTTGTCCAGGTAAAAAACGTTGTGGATGTTCTCCCGTGCCGTCTGGTACCTGGAATCGAAAGTATCGATGATGGCGAGTCTGTTCTCCTCCAGTGCCTCCCTCACGTTAAAACCAGTCACACCAACGTGCCGTACCAAGCCGGAAAACGGGAGGTTATAATTGGAGATAACACCAAAACATCCCCTATCCAGCTCCCTATTCAGAAGCATAAAGGGAATCTGCCAGGCCGACGAGTAAGAATCGTAGATGACGCTGACCACCGAACCCGGGAGGAGGGCTTCCTCAAATATGTCGACTGCCCTCATCTAACCCTCACCCCCGAGGCGTAAAGCGTTCAGCTAGAACCCGAAAAAACTTCGTTCAGGAATTCCAGGCCCTCCCCACTGAACCGACTCTTTGGAACCTCATCCCCGACACTGTCGTAAATCTTACCGTCCCGGAAGTTGATCTCAAAGACCTCATAGCGTTCCTCGCTCTTTTCGTGGTGCTTGATCCCGTGGTCTTTGAGGTGCCTCTCGAGGGAATCGATATCCACGTACTTCCCGCACTCCTCGCATTTGTAGAACTGCCACAGGATGTAGTCCCTGCCCGCGAGCATGTTGCTCTTTATGTGGTTTATGAGCGCGCCCCCGAGGTACTCGTAGAAGTCCTCCTGCACGAGCTTCCCGTCCCTCTCAACGACCTTAAACCCGCTCCACACGACGTGGTCGTTTATATCGGCAAGGGTGGCCTTGATATAGCGATATGTGAGTATGAAGGCGCCGTTGTGGACGTAAAATACGCTCTTATCCGGAACCGCTATGATGTGAATACCGCCCACGTCGTTACCGGCCAGCTTCTCGGCATGCTCCTTGTTGTCGGCGACGTCTATAACAACGTTTACGTTGCTCTTCTTATGAATCCCGAGTATGCGGTCATCCCTGAGCTCCCAGTGATAATCGTCCAGGTACCTTACCTGAGCGTACACCCTCTTTATCCGCGGGGCAAGCTCCTCGTATCTCATTGAACACCACCACTGAAGGGTTAACGACGAACTTAATAAATCTTAGCGGAAAAGTTTAAAAGGGCCCCCAAGCCCCTAACGTCCAAAACGGCGCTGCCTTCTCTGGTACTCCCGGATTATCCTCAAGAAATCTATTTTTCTGAACTCAGGGAAGTAGACATCTACAAAGAAAAGCTCACTGTACGCGATCTGATACAGAAGAAAATTGCTTATACGGATCTCGCCGCCAGTTCGTATCACTATATCAGGGTCGGGCATGCCGGGGTAGTACAGGTACCTCTTGACGAGATCCTCGTCCACGTCCTCCGGTCTCAGCCTGCCGCCCAGAACGTCTTGAACGATGTCCCTGATGGCGTCCGTTATCTCGCTCCTGCCACCGTACGCCAGTGCTATGTTAAGAGTGTAGTTGGAGTACCCCCTGGTGGCCCTCTCCGCATCCTCCGCAGCTTTTCTAACCCTATCCGGCAGAAGCTCCTTCCTCCCGAGTACGTTCACCCGCACCCCGTATTTGTGGATCCTCTCGTCATCCACCAGTTCCCTGAACTTCTGCTCAAAGAGGTTCATCAAGGCGTTAACTTCTTCAGGGGAGCGCTTAAAGTTCTCTGTGGAGAAAGCGTACACGGTGAGGGTTCCTATCCCTAGCTCACGGCACCACTCCATTATCTCCTCCAGCTTGTTGGACCCGAACAGGTGACCGTACCACGGAGGCTTCTCAAGTTTTTTGGCCCACCTCCTGTTGCCGTCCATTATTATGGCAACGTGACGGGGAAGGTTTCCGGATTTCACCTTGCCCAGGAGATAGTCCTCGTAAACATCATATAGGGGCTTAAATAGGATATGGGGGATTTTGGAGACGATCCTGTAAAACATCATCCATCACTCAGAGTTTTCTCCTCGCCGCAAGGTGCTTCTCGGCGAGCTCCATGTAAATCTCGGCGTTCCTCTTCGTCCACTCAATCTCCTCCTCGTTGAGCTGTCTAATGACTTTGCCTGGAACGCCGACAACGAGGCTGTAGTCGGGTATCTCTTTGCCCGGTGGAACAAGGGCCCCAGCACCTATAACGACGTGCCTCCCTATCCTGGCCCCGTCGAGAATTATCGCCCCCATTCCTATTATGGTGTAGTCACCGATTTGGGCGCCGTGAACGACCGCGTTGTGCCCGATGGTAACGTACCTACCAACTATGGTGGGTTGGCCATGTGATGTGTGTATACTGACGTTGTCCTGGACGTTAGAGCAGGGGCCAATGTAGATCCGCTCTATGTCCCCTCTGAGAACGGCGCTTGGCCAGACGCTCGTCTTCTCCTCAAGGACGACGTCGCCTATTATTGAAGCCAGTTCATCAACGTAAGCACTCTCGTGAATCTCGGGTTTTTTATCATCAAGCGCGTATACCGCCATGCGTATCACCGGGGGTAACTTTCCGACAGAACTTATAAACCTAACCGGACAAGATAGTGTGAGGGAAGTGAATGAGGTACAGAAGGGGCGCCAGTGCTGAACGGGAACTGATTAAAATGCTGGAAAAAAAGGGGTTTGCCGTGATCAGATCCGCCGGCAGTAAAAAGGTGGACATAATCGCGGGGAGGAGGGGACGGTACCTCTGTATAGAGGTCAAGAGCACTCACGAAGACCGGCTCTACTTCTCAAGGGAGGACTACGAAAAGCTGACCTCCTTCGCAGGACTCTTCGGTGGAAAGGCGGTTATAGCGGTCAAGTTCGTAGGTAGAGGGTGGAGGTTTTTCTATCCCGAGGACCTCTCCAACGGAGGCAAAAACTATAAGCTCGACGTCAGAGAAAAGAAATACCGGAGGTTCGAGGAGGTGATAGGCCTCCAGGCCTCCCTCGATGGGGTGATAAACCGTGAAGGTTAAGGCCGTGATAATAATCCTCCTGCTGATCCCGCTTTTCCTGCCCGGAGCGGCGGCTCAGTCACCGATCGTAATAAAGGCCCTTGCCGATAAAGTCTCCGGAAATCCAGGGGACGTTGTGAAGATTCCCTTCCAGCTCGTAAACCTCGGCAACACAAACGTCTCCAACATAACCGTGTACGTTACTGGGCCCTCAGTGGGGTTTCTCTACGAGACAAAGGTAATCCCCGGACCAATAAAACCCAACGAGAGTGTAACGGGCATCATCACAGTCCAGATATCCAACTTAAATCCCGTGAGCCCGGGCGACTACACACTGAAGCTGGTCGCCCAGAGCAACACCAGCTACTCGGAAACGGAGGTCACGCTCCACGTGGGGACGTACGTGAACTTTGATCTTTCGATAGACGTTGGAAAACGGTACATATACGGCAACAACGTCACCGCCCTCCTGAAGATAACCTCAAGGTCAAACGGCGTGGTGATAGGGCGCATAGGCTACACCCTGTACCTGAACGATACGGTTCTTCAGAGCGTTGAAACCGTGATATTCCTCCGTCCTGGAGAGAGCTGGTACAAGACCCTCAATTTGAGGAAGCCGGCCGTTGGGCACTACACCCTGCGTCTGTGGGCAAACTTCGGCGGTCACTCCAAAAGCACCACCGCCGATTTCCTCGTGTACCAGAGACGGCTAAACTATCTGGCGTACTTTGAAAACGGCGCCATCCATGTGGTGGTAACTGACAAAAACGGCAACGGCGTTGGGGGGATAACCGTCAAAGTGGCCCGTGCCGGCAGTGGAAAATCCTCAATCCTCGTCACGGCCCCGGACGGAACCGCTACGTACCCGGTGGAGACGGCAGGACTTTACCAGCTGACCATCAACCTCGATGGGAAGGTGGTCGTGGACGTGATCACCGTCCGTCAGCTGGCCCTGGACGTCAGTCAGAACGGGAAAGAACTCTGGGTTAGAGTTAGGGGACCCGAAAAACCTGTTCCTAACATAACAGTCACCGTGTCCGGTCCGCTTGGAAAAAACTACGCTGTAACAAACTCCAGTGGTGAAGCCGTTATAGACCTCACAAGCGTTGGTTACGGCAGTCTGCTTATATCGGCGGAGAGCACCCAGTACCTGAGCACTCACACGACGTTCAACGCTATACCCCCGGTCACGTCCACTCCATCGCCCACCCCAACCAGCAGCACCCCACAGCCAAAACCCAACATCACCCTATCCCCAGCGAGCCCCCGAAAAAGCGGACAAAGCGGCGTGGGGCACCTGGGTCTTCTATTGATAATCTCAGCAGTAATACTGGCCGGGACATCCTACGTGGCGTTCTTCATGCCCACGGTTCACGAAGAGGAGCTCGATCGTCATTATTTTGTAAAGGTGCGCTCCCCTCACCTTAGAGGTCTTAAGAACTTCAGGTACGAGAGGGGAATAAGCGCCGTGGAGGCCAAGGCCACCAAGGGCAAAGTCTCCATCAACGACGGAAGGGTTGTGTGGGAGATCAAGAACCTGGAGCCCGGTGAGGAAGCCTACCTGCAGATACGGCTTGGATGACCTTTCTTTTTTCAACAGAACGTCCTCGTTCAACTTTTTAGGCCGTTTCGATGAAGGCTGTGACCCAGCAAACCTTTTAAGGGTGTGACTGTACATTGAGACTGAAATCTAAAGGAGGCGAGAGCCATGGTGGATATAGAACTGCTCAAAAAAGTCGTTGAAGCCCCAGGCGTTTCTGGGTACGAGTTCCTTGGAATACGGGACGTCGTTATCGAGGCCTTAAAGGACTACGTGGACGAGGTTTATGTTGACAAGCTCGGCAACGTCATAGCCCACAAAAAGGGCAACGGACCGAAGATAATGATAGCCGCCCACATGGACAAAATAGGTGTCATGGTAAACCACATAGACAAGGAGGGTTACCTCCACCTCGTCCCCATCGGCGGTGTTGACCCAAGAACCCTCGTAGCCCAGAAAGTGCGGTTTTTCACGGAGAAGGGCGAGCGCTACGGTGTCGTTGGCCATATACCCCCACACATTCAGAAGCCAGAGGACAGGAAGAAGGCCGCGGACTGGGATACTATAGTCGTTGACGTTGGCGCCGACAGCAAGGAGGAAGCCGAAGGAATGGGCTTCCGCGTTGGAACCGTCGGAGAGTTCGCCCCGGCCTTTGTCCAGCTCAACGAGAACCGCATTGCCAGCCCATATCTGGACGACCGTATCTGCCTTTACACCCTGATAGAGGCCGCCAGGCGCGTTGAAGACCATGAAGCGGACATATACTTTGTCGCGAGCGTTCAGGAGGAAGTGGGCCTCCGCGGTGCGAGGGTCGCGAGCTACGCTATAGAACCGGAGATAGGGATAGCCATGGACGTCACCTTCGCCAAGCAGGTCGGCGACAAGGGCAAGATAGTTCCGAAGCTCGGCGGCGGACCAGTCATGGACGTCGGCCCGAACATCAACCCTAAGGTTCGCTCCTTCGCCGACGAAGTTGCTGGGAAGTACGGCATAGAGCTTCAGGTCGAGGCCAGTCCGAGACCGACTGGAACCGACGCCAATATCATGCAGATAAACCGCGAGGGAGTCGCGACCGCCGTCCTGAGCGTCCCGATACGCTACATGCACAGCCAAGTCGAGACGGCAGACCTTAGGGACGTCGAGAAGACCATTGAGTTCGCCAGACGCTTCCTCGAAGAGCTCCGCCCGATGGATCTCACCCCGTGAGTCACGTCCCAACCATAGGTTCAATCCACACAACACGTCCCTACTTTCCCCTTTTTCGCGAAAACTTTATTTTGTTTTGCTCCCAGCTTATGTTCGGTGCAGGCCGTGGACGCTGGGTACATCAACGAAAGTACCAAACTCCGGGATATAGCAACACTACGTTCTGAGGGGATCTTCCACAGATTTGGGTTGCCATATTGTTCGAACGCTCGTTGCGTGATGCACTTCTCAAACTCAGTCCTCAATACCGGCATGAAAGGGCCTTCACTACCGCGAGAGTTGTTTTAGAAGGTTAAAACGAAATATGGAGGTGTGCTCATGTGATCGAAGTGGAGATAAAAGGGTACGCAGATGATGAGGTGTTTGAAAAGGTCAGAAAGAATTTCCAGCTGATAAGAAAAGAGTATCATGAGGACACGTACTACTCCCACCCCTGCAGGGACTTCTCAAGCACGGACGAGGCCCTTAGGATAAGAATCCGACGTTTCGACGGCCATTTCGAAGCATTCCTCACTTACAAGGGACCGAAGATCGATCAGCATTCCAAGAGCCGTGTGGAGATAGAGGTCCCAGTAAACGACCCGGATAAGCACGCTGAGATACTCAGGAACCTGGGGTTCAGCGAAGTCCTGACCCTCGACAAAGTCAGAGAGAAGTACTACGTCGACAAAGGTGTTGTGATAGCGCTCGACGAGGTCTCCGGCATCGGGAAGTTCGTGGAGATCGAGACGTTCACCGAGAGGGAGGAAGAAGTGCCCCGGAAGGTATCGTTCCTCAAGGAGGTGCTGAGTGATCTAGGGGTCAAGCAGTTTGAGAGGAGGTCGTACCTGGAACTCCTGCTCGAAAAGGATGGGAACCATGGGAAAACTGGATGAGTTCTTCAAACCACTGAAACGTGAAAGGGAAAAATCGGAGATAGAGGTACTTGAGGACATAGAGGGATACCTGCGTTCAGGGGACATCACCTCCGCCATTGATGCTATCAACGACCTGGAAAAGGAAGCCAACGTGTACCTCGCACTGAGGATGGTGCTTGGGGCGATCAGAAAGAGGTTAAATACGGGGCTATCCCCGGAAGAAGCCAAGGATCTCCAGGCGATCGTCAAGGAAGTGATACCACTTATAAACGGCATATTCAACGGCAGGTTTAAGGCCATTTTACTGGCCGACCTGGCGATAATACTCTACTCACTAGACGACGAACTCAACGCTGACATAGCACTGCGCACGGCGATCAACCTCGCCGGAGAGGAAGGTGACCTTCTGAGGGACATCCTCAGGGGGTTGATACACAGCGGCCTGCTGGACAAGGCGGGCTACGCCATGAAGATGGTGAGAGAGGGGCGCAAGCTCGATGTCATTCTCTCGGAGCTGGCGGAGATGTTCTACAGGGCGGGCGATGTTAGGAGGGCCACGACGATAATCAAACACATATCAAGCCCGTTCCACAGGGCGATGGCACTGGCAAACATAGCCGAGCTTGAAGCCAGTCGTAACAGGGAAAAGGCACTTGAACTCCTGGATGCAGCCATGAAACTGGCCGAGGGCATCGATGATGATGAAACCCGTGTTGAGCTTGGGATGAAGCTGTACTCACTCCGACAGGAGGTAGAGGGGAGCGGTTTCAGTCTCAGGAGGATCTTAGCTCGGAAAGGAGCTCCTCCGGATTGATGAAAAGCCTTCTGAGCTTTCCCCTTTTCCTGAGCTCATGGGACACCTCCAGGCTTGCTGGAATCCTGACACCGAGCCTCTCCAAGAGTTCGACCTCCTCCATGACTTCAGCGGGGGTTCCTTCAAGGACCACCCTGCCCGCGTCCATCACAAGAACCCGGTCGGCGTGTCTAAGGATGTAATCGGTGTGGTGCTCCACAAGGACGATGGTTATCCCGTGCTCCCTCCTCAAAAGCGAGAGAAGGCCCAGCACTTCATTCTTGCCCAGAGGGTCAAGTTGTGAGGTTGGTTCATCCAGAACAAGTACCTGCGGCCTCATGGCGAAGGCCGCGGCTATTGCAAGCCTCTGTTTCTGGCCCCCACTCAGGTTCGGAGGGAATTCATTTTCAAGCCCTTCAAGCCCCGAGACCTTCAGTGCCCACCTGACCCGTCGCCATATTTCATTGGGATCAAGACCCAGGTTCTCTAGGCCGAAAGCAACCTCCTCCTCAACGGTCATGTTGAACAGCTGACTGTCCGGGTTTTGGAGTACAAGCCCCACTAGTGAGGAGATTCTTGAAACGGGGGCCTCCCTGGTGTCCAGCTCTTCCCCATTGATGCCCCTAACGACCACGCGTCCCTCGAATTCTCCTTTTATGGAGTTCGGGATAATACCGTTGAGGGTCAGACAGAGGGTCGATTTACCGCTACCGCTTGGACCGATCACACCCAGAAACTCGCCCTTCTTAACATTAAAGCTCACGTCTCTGAGGGCGTAATCGCTGGCTCGCCGGTATTTGAAGCTCAGGTTCTCCACGGAGATAACGTTCATCTCCTCTTCACCACCCGTGGGGCCAGGAAGAAGACGCTGAGTATGAAAACCAGTGTAGAGAATACCTCAAGCCTCCCGACCCACATGTGCATTATCAGGAGCAGCTTCATGTCCAGAGGAAGGGAAGGAGAAGTGATTCCAACGCTCAATCCAACGTTGCCTTGAGCGGAGGCGATCTCAAAGAAGGCATCCACCAGTTTAACGTGCAGACGGAGCATCGTGTAAACGGTTCCAAGGAGGAGGATCGCGAGGTACGTCATCGTAAAGCCCATGACCTCCTGGACGTCCGACTCCGTGAAGACGTAGTTGCCGACCTTTCTTTTGATGACCGCACCCTTGGGAAGTATCGCCTGCTCCAAGGTCCATTTAAGACTCTCATACATAAGGGTGATGCGGATGAGCTTTATACCGCCTGCGGTGCTTCCAGCACCCCCTCCTATGACCATCAGGATACCCAGCATGAACTTCGCGAGCTCCGGGTAGTGGGAGAGGTTCGCGATTCCAAAACCGGTACACGTTATAGCCGATACCGAATGGAACACCGCCTGTCTCAGCGCCTGGGACACCGTATCACCGGACTGAAAGAGGGAGAAGGAGATTATAGCAATGGTCGGGATCAGGAAGAGGAACATGTACCTGACCTGGATGTCATCGAAGAAAGGCTTCAGGTGTTTGTCCCTGAAAACACGGTAGTGAACCGTGAAGTTGACGGCGCCCATTATCATAAGGAATATTGTCACGGCCTCAATGGCGGTGCTGTGGAAATAGCCGATACTCTGGTCGTGACTGCTCATACCACCGGTCCCAAGACCCGTCATTGAGTGGACCACGGCATCGAAGAGGTTCATACCGTTTATGTAGTAGAGGTACACACCAAGCACCGTGAGGACGGCGTATATCGCAAATATGGCCTTGGCGGTGTTCACAAGGTTCGGGAGGATCCGCTCGGTTCTCGCCTCTGCCTTGTAAAGTCTGGCGGCCGCCACCCCTGGCCGGATGAGTATCGTGAGTGCCACAAGCACGATGCCGACCCCACCAAGCCACTGCATCCACGCCCTCCAAAACAGCAGGATATGGGGATAGCTCTCAAGATGGCTCATCATTGTCAAACCGGTTCCGGTCCATGCACTCATGCTCTCAAAATACGAGTCTATAAATGACATCTTGGCTATCTTCATGAAGGGAACGACGCTTACGGCGGATGCGGTGAGCCATACGAAGGCCGCGGATATCATCGCCTGTCGGAGGTTGACGTCCTCCACCTTGCCCATGTGTCTTGAGAGCCACGCCCCGAAGAGTATGCTTAGGACACCGGGTACCGCAAAGTAAACGGAGTACCTGATTTCATCGGGGTAGAACCACGTGAGGAGCACCGGGAACAGGTAAGCGATGCCAACACCTTGAAGTATGACACCTATCAGGTTCTTCACGACAAACAGGTCGTCCGCTATGTTGATGTACTTTCCAAGCTCCCGCATGGACCCACCGTAGGTTAAGGGTCTCACCGTAATATAAAGGTTTTCTCCCATGGAAAGGTTTAAGGGGTTCTGGAAAATCCCCCTTTGGTGATAGGACGTGGACGAAAGGGAATCTCTCATAAAAGCTGGCGAAATAACGAGGCAGATAAAAAAGGAAGTACTCAATATGATAACCCCAGGTGCAAAGCTCTACGAGATCGCGGAGTTCGTCGAGAGACGCATAGCGGAGTTTGGGGGAAAGCCAGCCTTTCCGTGCAACCTTTCGATAAATGAGCAGGCGGCCCATTACACCCCCTACAGGGGAGACGAGAGTGTCCTTCATGAGGGAGATTACCTAAAGATTGACCTGGGGGTTCATGTAGACGGATATATCGCGGACACTGCGATAACGATCAGGGTGGGGCGGGAAGAGGATGAGCTCATGGAAGCCTCAAGGGAAGCCCTGGAGAACGCGATAGCAACAGTGAGGGCCGGGGTCAAGATAAGGGAGATAGGCAAGGCCGTAGAAGAGACGATAAGGGGAAAGGGTTTCAATCCGATAGTGAACCTCAGCGGACACAAGATAGAACGCTACAAACTCCACGCGGGAATAAGCATCCCCAACGTGTACAGGGAGGGGGACACGTACGAACTCAAGGAGGGTGACGTGATAGCGATAGAACCCTTCGCAACGACGGGCGCCGGGCATGTGGCCGAGGTTCCGCCCGCACTCATCTTCATGTATGTAAAAGACAGACCGCTCAGGAATATCCACGCAAGAAGGCTCCTGATGCACATTAAGAGGGAGTACAAGACGTTACCCTTCGCGTACCGTTGGCTGCAGGGATTCATGGGCGACAATCAGCTCAAGCTCGCCCTCGCCCAGCTCGACAGGGCCGGCGCGATATACAGCTATCCAATCCTCCGGGAGGTCCGCGGCGGAATGGTCGCACAGTTCGAGCACACGGTCATCGTGGAGAAGGAAGGAGCGTACATCACCACATAACCCCTCTTCTTCTATTGATATCCCTCTGAAGGGCGCGTAAACGTGGGGTGGAAGGGAGGGAATTGGACAACCCTTCCGGGCTCGGCAGGTTGCAGGGAAGACGCAAACTTTGAGTGGCGCCGGGGCAGGGATTTGAACCCTGGTGGGCAGAGCCCACTGGATCTCGAGTCCAGCGCCTTCCCAAGCTAGGCTACCCCGGCACGTCAAGGGCAGTACCTCGCGGGCTTTATATCCTTTTTGTTAAGCATTTATATTTAACATGTCGAGTATACAGGCTACATAGAACCCGCGTACAGCCCAAGTGTCCAACAACCACATTATAAAGACCACTGCAAAGGTTTAAATCCACCAGTGCCGTAGTATACTAACGAAGGAGGTGGCAGGAATGGTCGGTATTCCGGTGCAGGAGGTTATGACCGAAGGCTACAGAAAAGTGGACATCGAGGCACCGCTTTCTGAGGCGATAGGAATCTTCGAGAAGGAAGACCCTGACCTGATTCTTGTGTTTGAAGGGAAAAACTACAAAGGTGTCCTGACCCAGGACCTCATAATTCGCTCCCACCTGAAGTGGGACCCGACCAAAGCCAAGGTTAAAGACGTTTACAAGCCAGCCCCCGTTATCGGGCCGGAAGAAGACGTTAGCAAGGCGGCCAAACTGATGATGGAGGTTGACCTCAGATCCCTGCCGGTTGGCCCGGACAGGAATAAAATAAGGGGAGTTATAAGCGATGTGGCCCTCCTGGCAAAAGCGGCCGAGAAGGAGTTTGGAAAGAAGAGCATATCCGAGTACATGACGCAGGACGTCATAACCCTCGGACCCGGCGACACAGTGGCGAAGGCATTTGCAACGATGAGGGACCACGCAATATCCAGGATACCAGTGGTCAACGGGGAGGGACGGCTTGAAGGACTCGTTACGCTACACGACCTCATAATACGGTTCATCAGGCCACGCTTCAAAGCCCAGCTCGGAGAAGTCGTCGGGGAAAAGGTTCCCCCCTTCAGCACGCCCCTGAGGGACGTCATGATACGGGGGGTAATAACCGCCCGCCCGGACTCCACGGTTAGGGAAGCCATAGAGGTAATGAGGGATAACGACATAGACGGCTTAGTGGTGGTAGATGAGAGTGACCGCGTTAAGGGTGTGCTAACCGTTAAGGACCTCCTGCTCCCGATATCAAGGATGGTCGAGAAGGAGGCGAAGTTCTACCTGCAGCTCGGAGGAGATGCGGCGATCCTGAGCGATTTCACGCGGGAGCGGATTATAGAGGATGTTAAACGTTTCGTGAAGGGGTACGAGGACATGCTGGGAAACGAGGGGATCATCTACCTTTACATACGGCGCTTCAACGAAAAGTTCCGTGGCGTGCACCTGTACCAAGCAAGGATGCGCGTGGTTACAGATAAGGGAATCTACATAGCCACGGGAGAAACGTGGGGGGCCATACAGGCTGTTCATGACGGTCTACGGGCAATAGAGAGGCAGATACTCCAGAAGGTGGAGCTGGAAAAGGACAAAAGGTACTACAAGCGGTTCCTTGAGAGGATGGAGCTCGGGTGAGGGGGCTCAGCCCCTTATGAACTCCCTTTCTAGGAGTTTTTCCTGCCTGGGATCCAGTGAATCCGGGTTTATCGTCAGTATCACACTTCCACCCCGCGCCATGAGCAAATCCTTCAGGGTGGTCAGAAATTTAAAGGCGGAGTCAAACCCGTTTTCCACCGCCATGTACTCGAATGCATCAACGCACAGTATCCTGTACCCCTTGTTTACTGCCTTGGCGACCAGATCAAGCAGTATCCCGATGTTCGTCGGGCTCACGGCATAAATAGCCGGTTTCTCGTTTATAAGCCCCTCTCTAGCCCTCGTAACCCAGAAAACGAGAGCATCAGGGTGGAGCTGGGCTTTCAAAACCTCTGGATCCTCCCTGGTTACCATCACAAGGGCAGGGTCCACCATCAGGCTTCCAAGGCGCTTTCTGATCCCCTCCCTGCTCGGAAACATGTACGCACCGGGTGTTATGTCCACGATACGTGCGCTCTCCGGTTCCCCGATGGGATAGAATATGAACTTTAAAGCTCCAAGGGCCGCCGCCAGCCTGAAGAGAGCCGCCGCGAAGAACGCCATGGTGGAGTACCACTGTACTGAACGGCCCACAGGGTAGGTGAGGTTGAGTGCACCCAGGAGCATCAAACCCCAGGGGAACAGCTCCTCGATATGGTGCCTGGGCACCACATAGTCGCGGAGGACAAACCCAAGATATATGAGCGAGAGCCCCAGGGCCAGAGACGGGAAGGAGGACTTAATGGCAAAGTTGTCCTCACCAAAGGCGTTGGCAGCAAGGAGGAACAGCCATACGTAAGAGGCAACCGCAAGAACCCCAAACAGCACCACGTGCCGAAACTCACTCTTCTTGTACTTCAGGTGAAGCGCACCCCATGACAGGAGGAGGGCTATGGCGAAGTTTGGTATCTTGGAGGCCACATCGTAGGCCCCCTTCACGATATGGATCCCCAGAGGGTTAAGGATGTAGCTTTCAATGTTCAGACCGTCAATAAAGAACGCCATTGAGAGGAGAGCCCAGCTCTTCTCGTGGGTTTTTGCGGCCTTGTATGCAACGGCCATGAAGAGAATCCATCTGGAGACCAGGTTAAGGAGGGAAATTGGATTCAACCCTTCATCCCCCTCAAGATCTTTTCCTGTTTCACAACGACGAGCGTGCCTGAGGGCACGTTCTCATCAACGATCACACCCGGCCCGATAAAGGAGCCGCTCCCTATCTTCCTGCCGGGGTAAATCGTAACGTTTATCCCAACTTTGACGCCATGCCCTATTATTGCCCCCAGCTTGTGCCTGCCACTATCCTCAAGTCTGCCCTTCACCTCAACCCGAATGTTGCCCCTGTCGTGCCTGAGGTTGGCGGTTATAGTTCCAGCTCCCAGGTTGGTGTTCTCCCCTACTATTGAGTCGCCGACGTAGTTCAGGTGCGGTGCATTGCTACCGTCCATTATGATGGAATTCTTGACCTCCACCGCGTTGCCCACGTGGCAGTTGTCCCCGATGCTCGTGTACGGGCGGATAAAGCAGTTGGGTCCAATCTTGGAGTTCCTTCCTATCTTAACAGGACCCACGATGTATGCTCCGCTCCTGACAACCGTGCCCTCCCCGATCTCAACCGGCGGGACTATTGTGACTCCCTCCTCCACGGTGCCCATGACTCTGTGTTCCAGTTTGTTCTTCAGAAGGTACTCGTTAAGCCCCAGGAGGTCCCACGGCCGTCCTATGTCGTTCCAGTATCCTCCGTACAGGGCGTGGACAACCTTTCTACCCGCCCCTATCATGAGGTTAAGGGTGTCCGTTATCTCGTACTCCCCCCGCTCGCTCAAGCCAGTTCTTTTAATGAACTCAAAAACAGCGGGTCTGAACGCGTATATCCCTAGGTTGGCGTAGCCGGGTACTTTTCCAGGTTTCTCCTTGACACCTTTAACGAGATCCCCCTCAACATTGACCTCCCCGAAATGGCTGAGATCATCAAAGTGCTTCAGAACGAGGGCCACATCGGCATTCTCCCTCCTGAAAACGGATATCAGCTCTTTAATTGCTTCGATCTCAAAGTAGATATCCCCGTTAACCACGATAAAGTTTTCATCTCCAACGTGGCCCTCCGCGGATTCTATAGCCTTTGCCGTCCCGTTACCCGGGAGCTGTTCAACGTACGTTATCGGTTTTCCGTTGAATTCGTCCCCAAGGGTTTCCACAAGCTTTTCCTTCTCGTACCTGACTACCATCACAAATTCATCTACAAAGGGGTCAAGATTCTCAAGGACGTACTCCACTACGGGCCTGTTGGCGACCTTCAAAACCACCTTAGGCCTGTCATCGGTAAGGGGTCTAAGTCTTTCCCCCCTTCCAGCTGCGAGGATCACTCCCTTCAAATTATCACCCCCACTACGCACACTAAAACGGCGGTTCCACCAAACAGCAGGGAAAACCTCCTATTTCCAAGCTTCTCCGCCAGCATAAGAAGACCGTTCATCAGCAGCAGGCTCACCACAAAGGCGGTAAGGAAGGCGGAAAAGGCGACCGGCATGGGAGGAGTGGGTGGACTCCCAGTGAACAGAAGGCGGAGAGTCATGAAAACTGGGGCCATCATAAAGCTTAGCTCCAATGCCCTCTTGGCACGAAGGCCACCGGCTAACAGCGAACCCACTGTCAGGACAGGCCTTGATAGACCGCCCACCGCAGCAAAGCCCTGGGCAATCCCCGACACAATGGCGTCCATAAGGGACGGATCATCGGGATGCCCCTTCATTTCAACGTTGATATTGCCCGCCAAGGGACCAGCGAAGGCACAGAGCATTATAAGGAGACCTACAACCGCGTTAACGGCGTCAGCCATCACGGGGGATAACCGTGCCTTCAGACCGGCGTAGAGAACGAAGCCCACGAGAATGGTGAACATCGAGGAATAGAACAGGAACTTCATCTCCACCCGGACGTCCCTGAAAAGAAGCCTCCGCAAGCCCTCTGAGATCTCGTTTCTAAAATGGTACAGGGCAGCCATCAGGGCGCCGAGGTACGCTGGGATAAAATATCCCCCGTATCCAGTGAAGCCGGAGAGTAATGAGGTTGCAAAATTACCAGAGTCGCTTACGGGAAGCCATGGTGTCAGGCCCCAGAGAATTCCAGCTATCAGTGCGGCACCGTACCCCATAGTAACCACGAAAGACACCTCAACACCAGAAAAGATAAAGTTTTCGAAGGTGCTGGCGAACCTTTAAATACTCGCCCGAAAAGCTAATCACCGCGAGAAAACAAGAGGTGAGAGAGATGAAGAATCCATTCGAGAAGATGCCGACGGTGCTTACCGCTGATGAGCTCATCGACAAGGCGTTTCGAAGGGCTGAGAAGGCGGCCTCAGCTTTCACACCTAAGGGAGGACCCAAGGCCAAGGCAAGGGGGAGGGAAGAGTTAAGGGTTAGAACGGTCTCAAACGTGCTGCGCGACAACCTGAAAAAGCTCTTAGACCGGACACCAGGCGTCTCTGAGCTTCCGGAGTTCTACCGTGAGTTGGTTGATACCCTCGTCAATAGGGGCCAGTTTCACCGCTCGCTGGGAAGGGTCAACTGGGCCATAAAAACAATCCGAACCCTTGAACAGAGGTACGTGGAGAAAATCCGGTACTCGAGGGATCCGATGGAGATATCCAAGCTGAGGCGGGCGTACTACGGGAGGATAGCCAGCATTATCAAGGACATAGCAGATGACCTTGAGTACCTCAATCAGGCGAGGAACGCACTCAAAAACCTACCCGTCATTGACCTGGAACTTCCTACGGTCGTCATAGCGGGCCATCCGAACGTGGGCAAGAGCACCCTCCTGCGTGCCTTAACGAACGCTAAGCCGGAGATCGCCACGTATCCCTTCACCACCAAAGGCATAAACGTCGGCCAGTTCGAGGAGCACTACCTGAAATACCAGGTCATAGACACACCGGGTTTGCTCGACAGGCCGCTGAGCGAGAGGAACGAGGTCGAGAGGCAGGCCGTTCTTGCCCTGAAACACCTCGGCAGGGTCATCGTCTACATCTTCGACCCCAGCGAGTACTGCGGGTACCCCGTGAGTGAGCAGACCCACCTGTTCGAGGAAATCTACGCCGAGTTCGGCGAGTTCCCCTTCATCGTTGTCCTCAACAAGGTGGACATAGCGGACGAGGGGCACATTAAGGCCGTTGAAGAATTCGTCCGCTCCAAGGGGCTCGAACCCCTCAGAATCTCGGCTCTGAACGGTGAGGGTCTGGATGAGCTGAAGAGACATGTCATTGAGCTGGTCAAACCGATGGTTGAGGAGCAGGCAAGGAAAATAATGGAGAAAGAGCTGCGGAAGTATAGGGACGAGCTGGAGCTCTGACAGCTCTTCTTTTATATCGTTAACCCCCGTAAAGTCAGAGAAGTTAACGGTAGCGTAAAGTTTTTAGGGTGAACTGTACTTAACGATGACATTTAAAAGGAGATAAAGAATTCAGGCGTTCTCTCCCCTGATTAGGACCGCATTGACGATGCCGTCCTGGCCGGGCCTGCTGGTGACGATGGCCTTGCCGGCCTCAGTCTCGATGATGGCGCCCCTGGTGACGATGTTTCTCCTGACGTACTGCCTGTTGGCCGGGTTCTTAAGGACGTTGAGGATCTTGACCTTCTTGCCCTTTCCGTCCTCGAAAACGTTGGCGTAGAGGGCCTCGATGAGACGGACTTTTCTGTTTCCACCGTAGGTCCTGATGATCTTCTTCTTTTCCCTCTCCTCGCCAACCTTGGTGAAGGCCGGCTCTCTGCCGAGCTCGTACTTCCTCTTTTTCCTCGCGAAGATTATCCTTCCGCCTGAAGGCTTCCTAAGTGACCTTCCCTGCCAGATAGCCATTTATCTCACCTCATGACACCGATGTATTACCAATTCTTAACCTATCGCCCCTTCCGGCTAGCCGTTTATAAGCTTTTCTGGAATAGTTTTTAAATTCTCCGGGGTTTACCCTCTTAGGTGGTTCCATGGGAGCTATGGATGCATTTTCAAGGACGTTCACCCTCGTAATCCAAAATAAAAAGCTATACCTCTTACCCCTTGTTATGAGCCTGATACTGGCCCCGTTATCGGCGTATATGGTGGGCAACAGTCCATTCCTTCAAAACAACCCCCTTCAGAGCAACCAAACTCACTCCGGGGATGTGATAATAGAAGAACACGGGAGCCTGGCAGGTGAAACCACCCACATGAGCGAGTTTCTTAAAATTCTGGCAATATACGGAGTCATTGCTCTGGTTCTATCCTCAATTTTTCAGTACTCCGTCATCAAAGGCCTTCTGAAGTCTTCGACGGACTCCGAATACTCGCTATTTGAGCTGGCAGTTGACGGGATTAAGCACTTCCCTGGGGTGCTCATTTTGAATCTCATATTCACGCTCATATCCCTCCTGCTCGTCGCGCTCCCTCTCCTCCTGGTGGGGATTGGGGTAATACTGGGTGGAGCGGGCTTGATTCTAGTAATACTAGGTTTGCTGCTCCTTATACTGGTAGCAACCTTGAGCCTGAGCCTCACAGTCCTTCCGGTTCCCATCTACGCTGAGAAAGGGAGTCTGGGCCCGGCTTTCGAGGCCCTCGGTTTTATATACTCCAACATGAAAACGGCCATGGTGTTCGGCCTCTTGATCTTCATGATCCTCATGGCGATTGAGGTTGCGGCCGCCCCGATATCGATGATAACCCAGATAACGGCCTCAAAAGAAGTCTCGATGTATGTATCGGCGCTAGCCCAGGCCCCCCTGGACGCACTGCTGTACTTTTTCGTGTGGAGCGCCGGTGTGGCGTTGTACCGGGAACTCCGGCGCCTTGAGGACCTAAAAAAGGTGGACATGGAGCTTGATGAGCTCGGTCTGGAGTTTTAACCGCTCCCAAACTTTCTCTCTTTAGCGGCCCTTACCAGCCCCTTGAACACCGGTGCAGGGTTCATTGGCCTTGACTTGAACTCGGGGTGGAACTGGGTGGCTATGAAGTACCTCTTCTCCGGGAGCTCGAGTATCTCCATCCTCCTCTCGTCGTCACCGGCTATGCCGCTGAATACCAGGCCGGCCTCCTCAAACTTCTCTATGTACTCCGGATTGACCTCCCAGCGGTGCCTGTGGCGCTCGTAAATCAGCTCCCTTCCGTAGAGTTCCCTAGCTAGGGTTCCAGGCTTTATCTTGACTGGATAGGCACCAAGTCGCATCGTTCCGCCGAGCTTGTCGAGGCCCCTCTGTTCCGGCATAAGGTCAACGACTGGATACGGTGTCTGCGGGTCGATCTCGGTGGAGTGCGCACCCGTCAGTCCCAAGACGTTGCGCGCAAACTCAACGACGGTAAGCTGAAATCCAAAGCAGATACCTAGGAAGGGAACATCGTTCTCCCTCGCGTAGCGGGCCGCGAGCATCTTGCCCTCTGTTCCGCGAGCTCCAAAGCCGCCGGGGACTATTATGCCGTCAACACCTTCAAGGAGCTTTACACCGTGCTTCTCGACATCCTCAGCCTCAATCCAGCGAATCCTTACCTTCACGTCGTTTGCAACACTTGAATGTTTGAGGGCCTCCTTTATGCTCAGGTAGGAATCCGCGAGCTTTGTGTACTTGCCGACCACGGCAATCTCAACGGTATCCTTCAGGGACTTGTACTTTTCGACCATACCTTTCCAGGCGTCCAGTTTTGGCTCTTTCTCGGGGAGGCCGAGCCTCTTGGTGATGTACCTGGCCAGGCCTTCCTTTTCGAGCATGAGTGGGACCTCATAGGTGTCCTCAACGTCGTAGGCGCTTATGACGGCCTCTCCAGGAACGTTTGTGAAGAGGCTTATCTTTCTTCTGGCCTCTTCCTCAAGTGGTTCCTCCGAACGCGCGACTATCGCGTCAGGCTGTATTCCAAGAGAGCGGAGCTCCTTAACGCTGTGCTGGGTGGGTTTCGTCTTCTGCTCGCCAACGACCTTAAGCTTCGGCACGTAGGTGACGTGAACGAAGGCGACGTTCTCCCTTCCCTCCTCGAGCTGCATCTGCCGGGCCGCTTCGAGGAAAGGCATGCTCTCTATGTCGCCGACGGTTCCACCGACCTCCACGACAACGACATCATGCCCCCTTGCGATTTCCCGTATGCGGGACTTTATCTCATCCGTGATGTGGGGTATGACCTGGACGGTTGCCCCCAGGTAATCGCCTCGCCTCTCCCGCTCTATAACCGCGGAATAGACCTTCCCAGTGGTTATGTTGTGATCGAAGGTTAAGCTGGTGTCGAGAAAGCGCTCGTAGTTGCCGAGGTCGAGGTCAACCTCACCGCCGTCGTCGAGGACGAAGACCTCTCCGTGCTGGTAGGGGTTCATGGTTCCGGCGTCGTAGTTGAGGTAGGGGTCTATCTTAATGGTGGTGGTTCTGAAACCGCGCGCCTTCATGAGCATTCCGAGGGAAGCGCTGGTTATGCCCTTTCCAAGACCACTGACAACACCACCGGTGACAAATATGAACTTTGCCATGATAAAACCTCCTCATGTTATGTCGTTGGTTGATTGGGAGATGCTTAAAAGCTTTGTTGGTACGGAATGAAAAGCTCGAAATGCTCAATTTAGCGGTACCCCAAAGTGCAAACCAGAGCGAGATCACGCGTCCGGGGACAGGAGAACAGGCTGGGGGGAGGGCGGAAAGCGTCATCAACCCTCCAGCTCCACTCCGTCCCCTTCCTCCTCTTCGCTGAGCTCCCTTATCTCGTATATCTTCAATGGCACTTTCTTAAGGGCCTTACCCACGACTGCCTTGGCTATCCTCTCGGCGTGCTCAACGGTCTGAGCGTTGTAGACCTTGATTGTAAGGTACATTCCGACGAGACCCACGTTGCCTATAACGAAGGCACTCTCAAAGTGAGCACCGCAAACAGGACACTGAGAATATCCTATCTCAACCCTCACGAAGTCGAGCTTCTCCTTGTTAAGAGCCTTGGCAACCTTTGAAACAGCAACGTTTATCGCATCATCAGAGGTTTCAACATCCCTAACGATTATCGGCGCTTCCAAAACAACAACGTAGTCACCCATAGTTCTCACCCCTCATCCGAAGGCAAACAGTCTGTCGTCTTCTCCGTTAAACACTCCCAGCCTCACTCCCGCATCAATGAAACCGTGGGCGTAGTTGAGCGCAGCAAACGCAGTAACGTAGTCCCCCTTGGAATAGTAGTACCTTGCATCCTCAAAATAGCTCCTGGCCATTGTTAGAAAATCGTCGGCGACCGCCTTTAGGAGGCTCTTCTCATGAACGGCAATTTCCAGAGTCTTAAGAGCTTCTTCAGTTATTTTAAAATATCTCTGGAGCTTTTCCTCGGTTATCTCTCGCTCCACCGGTCTCGCCTCGGCCTAAGCTTGTGCCTTTCTTTTATAAAACTTGCCCCGTTCGGAAGGGAGGATCCTCAACGGGGATGCGATATCCAATGAGCCGCCGGCTGTTTGCTCAAAGCGAAAAGCTTAATAAGGAAGGTGTCATTGCACTACCGCAGGACGGGGCCGTGGGGTAGCTTGGCCTATCCTGCGGGCTTTGGGAGCCCGTGACCCGAGTTCGAATCTCGGCGGCCCCACCATAACAGCCCTTTCTGATGAAAGCGCTGGCGGAAAGTGATAAACTGTTCTAAGGCACCTGCACATAAGTTGTTTTATTCCAAATAGGAGTATATAGAAGAGCACTTCTCAATGATTGGAATGGAAGGGTTTTGCCTCCAGAGAGACGCCCTTCAGGCTCTGAAAGGAAAGTAAAAAGGAGGCATGCAATATTTAGTGCCTGCTTAAGCCGCAATTCAAAAACGATTTGATCAAACTTTTCTGGCGAAAAGTTTGTTGTGGAGCCCCGGGCGGGGTTTGAACCCGCGGCCTGCCGCTTACCAAGCGGCCGCTCCACCAGGCTGAGCCACCGGGGCGTCGATGATAGCATGCCGGTCGGCATTTATAAATTTTTCCCCCCACCCAGTTTGACGGTGAGCCCCTCCAAAACCTCACGAAAGTTCGCGGCGTCGATCCATTTTATCCCCATCTTCTGGGCCCACGTCAGTATGCCCACGTCGGCCGATACTATGGTGGCGTCCAGTTCCTTGGCAAGGAGAATCAGCTCGAAATCCTCTTTGCTATCCACTATGCCCTCCCGAAGGGCTTTCCGGTAGTTCCTTCTGAGCTTCTGGATTATCCTGTCTATGTTGTCGGTCTCGATTACCCCCTCCCTAACGGCCTTCTCCGCCACCCCCAGCCCCTTATCTATACGCCGTCTTATGTCCTCCACCAGCTCATAGACGACGAACGCAGGTATCTTTATATCATGGACGTTGGGGGGCTTCTTGATTATATAAAGCTCAAGGTCAGGGAGAACCTCCTCGACGTCAACGAAGTGCACCACTTCCCGGTATATACCCGGCGGCATATAAAACTCCACCCGACCAAACAGGGTTTCCGCATGCTTCAAAAACGTTTTCATTGCCTCGGTAGGGTTCTCACCGAATTTATCCCTGATATCTGGGTTTACGAAGATACTAGTATCGAGGACAAACCTCATGACCACCACAACTTTATTTAGGCTTCTCCGTTTAAAACGGTTAGGTGGAACCATGAAAGTCGGAGTGGCTTTTGGTGTAAGTGAACTTGCAGATCCTAAGGGATTCGAGAAGAAAGCGTCAAAGTTCCTGACGAACCTCGTGCGGGAGTTTGAGGTCTCCGGAGGGTTCCTCATATCAACGAAGGCAGATTTTAAGAGGGCAAAGGGGGAGGTTGATTTTAACAGAGTGGACGTAATAGTAATCTATCCTCTAACCGGTGGCACAGAAAGTGCGCTTAAGGAGTTTGCGATGTACAGGAAACCCATAATAGTGTACGGCGATGAGTTCAACAATTCGCTGGCTGCCGGGATCGAACTCAGGGAGTACTTCAGGGAAAGGTTGCTCCCGGCGACCCTCGTTAAAAATCCCGCCGAGTTAAAGGCGGCACTACTTGGGTACGAAGACATGCGGGATAACCTTGAGAAGTTCCTACGTATGAGGATCGGCCTTATAGGACGTGTTTCCCCCTGGCTGATAAACGAGAAGTTTGACCTCCCATACACCCACATAAGCCTGAAGAGGTTCTACGAGTACTACGAGCAGGTTGATGAAGGGGAGGGTTGGGAAGCCGTTGCGGAGGTCGTGGAGAAAGCAGAAGTCATAAAAGAACCTGACAAAGAAGACCTCCTCAAAGCGGGGAGGATATACCTGGCTATAAAGCATATCCTTGAGGACTACCACCTGGATGGTTTTACGATAGGCTGCTTTGACCTGATAGGTAAGATCAAGGGGACGCCGTGCCTTGCACTTGCTATGTTCAACGCCCAGGGCATTCCAGCGGCGTGTGAGGGTGAACTGAACTCCCTTCTCGCCATGATGGTGGTGAGACGCTTCTTTAACAAACCCTCCTTCATGGGCAACATAGCCGATTACGGTGAGGATTACCTGATCCTGGCCCACTGTACGGCCCCGATTACGGCCCCTTACACGCTGAGAACCCACTTTGAGAGTGGTATGGGGGTGGGGGTTGAGGTAAAGCTTCCGAAGGGCAGGGCGTCCCTCCTAAAGATAAGGGGTAGAAAGGCTGTTGTGGCGGACGTTGAGGTTGTAGGACGTGAACACAGCGAGAACCGGTGCAGAACCCAGTTAAAGCTCCGCGTTGAGGACGCTATGGACTTCATCGACGGTACCATGGGAAACCATCACCTGCTCGCCTACGTGGATGCTGAGGAGCTGGCAGACCTTCTCAGCGAACTCGGGTTTGAGGTGATGCTGTACTGAAACCACACACTTCTCTATCATCTTTAGTTTGATGCCGCTTCTACCACCGGTGGGGTGGTGATTCATCCCCCGCCACCTGTACAGCCCGCCGCGATAATGGCGATCAACATAACGACCACGAGGGCCGCGGTAGCAAACCCTTTCATCCAAAGACACCTCCAAATATGAATGTTCAAATATAATCAAATTGCCATATTAAGATATTGCTGCACATCTCTAGGTGTATATAATTTGCGTTACTTTTTCGTAAAACTTTCTTTGAAAGAGCCCATTTTACCGGATCTTAATCGGAACATACTTGATAAACATACATATTTCGAACCTAGAAAACTCTTTTAATAGACGGGTTTATGTAACATGGGGGATCGAGATGAAGGTAATAATGACAACAAAGGTTGACCCGGCATCGATGAACATTTTGGACAAGCTCGTGGAATACTTCGGCTTCAGGGAGGTTGAAATTCACTTCGACGGCAACCCCGTCTTCAAGAGTGGGGATACCCTCATACTGACCACCAACGACGAGATGATATACTACGACGGGCTTGACAAGGCCATCGCGAAGACACTTGGAACAAAGCCAGAGATAATAGCATTTGCCTCGCGCCATTCAAGCAAACAGAACCTTCCCGCCCTAACCACTCACGTCACGGGCAACTGGGGCAAGGCGGTGTACGGGGGAAGGGACGAAGATCTGGCGGTAGCTCAGCCAAACGCAATGAAACTTGCCCTTCTAAAGATGTACGAGCTGAACGACCTCGGGTGGACTGTGTGCTACGAGGCCACGCACCATGGCCCAAGTGTTTTAAGCGTTCCAAGTTTTTTCATAGAGATCGGATCAAGCAGGGAAGAATGGACGAACGAGAGGGCGGGTGAGATAATCGCAGAAATCATAATCCATACCCTCAAGAACTACGGGAAGAAAAAATTCAAAACGGCACTTGGAATAGGCGGAGGGCACTACGCCCCCAAAGAGACCAAGAGGGCCCTTGAATGGGATTTGGCTTTCGGTCACATAGCGCCGAAGTACACCCATCCCCTCAGTAGGGAGATCATAATACATGCCCTGGACAGGACGGAAGGCGAAGTTGAGGCCATTTATGTTGATTGGAAGGGCACCAAGAGGGAGACCCGGGAGACGGCCAAGCTGGTAGCGGATGAGCTGGGCTTGGAGTTCATTAAAGACTGATAATCGAAATCTTTAAAGGTGTTAAGCGGCATTTTAAAATCAGCACTCGGTTTAGCTAAATTTATATACCACTTGAGTACAAAGTGAAACAGATGTTAAATTGCCTGGAGGGTGGAAAATGCTGAAGCTGATTGAAGATGCCATCGAAAGAACTTCCTCCGACATAGAAAAGGTCCCGGAGGCTCAGGCTCCCCAAACCGATGTAGATGAGGAACTTAAGAAGATCCTCGAACAGATACAGGCCAAGATATACGTGGTTGGTGTTGGTGGTGCCGGCTGTAACACGATTAACAGGATGATGCAGGTTGGTATTCAGGGTGCTAAGATAATCGCCGTGAACACTGATGCTCAGGACCTCCTCAAGGTGAGGTCTCACAAGAAGATACTCATTGGTAAGGAGCTTACGCGGGGTCTTGGGGCCGGAAACAACCCCAAGATGGGGGAAGAAGCGGCTAAGGAGAATGAGAGAGATATAAGAGAGGCCCTTGAGGGAGCGGACATGGTCTTCATAACCTGTGGTCTCGGTGGGGGAACCGGAACCGGTGCCGCTCCGGTCGTTGCTGAGATGGCCAAGAAGATGGGAGCTCTGACAGTCTCAGTGGTGACCCTCCCATTCACAGTTGAAGGCATTAGGAGGATAAAGAACGCCGAATACGGCCTGGAAAGGCTCAGGAAGAACAGTGACACCGTTATAGTAATCCCGAACGACAAGCTTATGGAAGTGGCTCCGAACCTGCCGATTCACATGGCCTTCAAGGTCGCCGATGAGATACTCGTCCAGGCGGTCAAGGGTATAACCGAGCTCATCACCCGGCCGGGCCTCATTAACCTTGACTTCAACGACGTTAGAGCAGTCATGAAGGACGGCGGCGTTGCAATGATAGGCATCGGCGAGAGCGACAGCGAGAAGAGGGCTTTAGAGGCTGCCCAGCAGGCCCTCAACAGTCCGCTCCTCGACGTGGACATAAGCGGCGCTAGGGGGGCACTGATAGCAATCAGCGGCAGCGACGTAAAGCTTGAGGAGGCTCAGCAGATAATTGAAGTTGTCACGAGCAAACTCGACCCGGAGGCCCAGGTAATCTGGGGAATACAGATAGATGAAGAGCTCGGCAAGACCATAAGAATCCTCATAGTGGTCACAGGAGTCAGTTCCCCCTACGCGGTTACCGAAGAGGAAACTCCCGAATACCTCGGTGAGGAGGGCGAGAGAAAAGTTATTAAGCTGGACCTTGAGGAGCTTTAAAGGCTTTCATTTTCCACAAATTTACGCGAGGTGACGAGCGTGGTAACAAACATGGAAAAACTTAAAAGCTTCTTCACGGAGTCGCGGAGGGTTTTGATGGTCACCAAGAAGCCCGGGTGGAAGGAATTCAAGATGGCGGTCAAAATAACCGGCATCGGAATGATTTTAATCGGAACCATCGGGCTCATAATCCGTATGATTGGCTACCTAACAACCGGCTCCTGAACTGTCTGTGGTGAGGAACATGAGCGATAGCAGAATATTCACAGTAAGGGTCACCGTGGGCCAGGAAGAGACCACGGCAAAACTGATATACAGCAAAGTCAAAACGTACAACCTGCCAATATACGCCGTGCTCGCACCGTCAAAAGTCAAGGGGTACATATTCGTAGAAGCACCCAACAAGAGTGCCGTGGACGAAGCCATCAAAGGGATACGCCACGCCAAAGGTACGCTACCCGGAGAGGTTGAATTCGAGGAGATCGAACACTTCCTTGAAGAGAAGCCCGCGGTCAGTGGCTTCGAGCCGGGTGATATAATTGAACTCATTTCAGGCCCGTTCAAGGGAGAAAAAGCAAAAGTCGTCCGTGTGGACGAAGGCAAGGACGAAATCGTGGTGGAGCTCATAGGCTCAATAGTTCCAATCCCCGTTACGGTGAGGGGAGAATACGTTAGGCTTATAAGCAAACGCCAGAAGGAGTGAAAGAAACCAGATAAAGAGAGGTGAGAACAATGCCACAGGTCGTTGAAGTCCTCGTTGAGGGAGGAAAGGCATCTCCAGGCCCTCCACTCGGACCGGCAATCGGCCCGCTTGGGCTTAACGTTAAACAGGTAGTTGACGAAATAAACAAAGCCACCAAGGACTTTGAGGGGATGCAGGTTCCCGTTAAGATCATAGTCACCGACCCCAAGAAGAAAACCTTTGAGATTGAGGTCGGTGTTCCCCCGGTCAGCCAGCTCATCAAGAAGGAAATCGGTGCCACAAAGGGTTCAAGTGAGGCCGGACACAGCCCAGTTGGGGACCTGAGCATGGAAGGCGTCATCAGGATCGCCAAGGCCAAGGTCGAGCAGATGCTCTCTGCCGATCTTAAGGCTGCGGCAAAGGAAGTCGTGGGCACGGCCCTCAGCATGGGCGTAACCGTTGAGGGCAAGGATCCGCGTGAGGTTCAGCGCGAAATCGACGAAGGCGTCTACGACGAAGTTTTTGCAGGCGCCGGAGAGTGAGGGAAAATTTTAAAAATCTCTCTTTTTAGCATTTTTGACTTTTTAAGGCTTAAATCAAAAAAGAAAAGGAGGGGCTGTAAATGGCCTTTGACAGGCAGAAAATCTTGGAAGCGGTGAAGGAGGCGAAGGCCCGGGCCAAGCCGCGGCACTTCACACAGACCGTCGAACTGGCAGTCAACCTCAGGGACATCGACCTGAAGAAACCTGAGAACAGGTTCAAGCTTGAGGTTGTGCTGCCCCACGGTCGTGGGAAGGAGCCCAAAATCGCGGTCATCGCTGATAGTGCCGTTGCCGAGGCGGCTAAGAAGCTCGGGCTTGATGTGATTAGTGGGGAGCAGCTTGAGGAGCTCGCTAAGAACCCAAGGGAAGCCAGAAAAGTTGCGAAGAGGTACGATTCTTTCATTGCCGCAGCACCACTGATGCCAAAGATAGGTAAGTACTTGGGTAGGTACCTAGGTCCAAGGAACAAGATGCCTCAAGTAGTCCCACCGACAATGACCAACCTTGAACCGATACTCAACAGGCTCAAGAGGACGATCAGGGTCCAGCTCAAGAACAACCCGGTAGTTCACGCACCGGTTGGCACCGAAGACATGGACGAGGAGAAGCTCGCCGAGAACGCTGAGACGGTTCTAAACGCCGTGCTGGGCAAGCTTGAGAGGGGAGAGAACCAAGTGAAGTCAGTGTACATCAAGACCACCATGGGTCCAGCCGTTAAGGTGGAGAGGTGAGGAAGATGGCCCACGTCGCTGAGTGGAAGAAGAAGGAAGTTGAAGAGCTCGCCAACGTCATCAAGGGGTATCCAGTGATAGCCCTCGTGGATGTTGCCGGCGTTCCGGCCTACCCACTCTCCAGAATGAGGGAGAAGCTTAGGGGGAAGGCCCTCCTCAGAGTTTCCAGGAACACTCTCATAGAGCTTGCCCTCAAGAGGGCTGCCCAGGAGCTCGGAAAACCAGAACTCGAAAAGCTCATCGAGCACATAGAAGGAGGCGCTGGGATCCTGGCAACTGATATGAACCCATTTAAGCTCTACAAATTGCTTGAGGAGAGCAAAACCCCTGCCCCTGCCAAAGCCGGTGCAGTAGTTCCACACGATGTTATCATACCTGCTGGCCCAACTTCGCTGGCCCCGGGTCCGCTTGTTGGTGAGATGCAGTCCCTAGGGATTCCAGCGAGGATCGAGAAAGGCAAGGTCAATATACAGAAGGACTACACCGCCCTTAAGGCCGGCGAGGTCATCACCGACCAGCTCGCGAGGATACTTAACGCCCTCGGTATCGAGCCCCTTGAGGTCGGTCTCAACCTGCTCGCGGCCTACGAGGACGGACTCGTCTACACTCCAGAGGTCCTTGCCATCGATGAGAGCGAGTATATCAACATGCTTCAGCGGGCCTATACCCATGCGTTCAACCTGTCGGTCAACACGGCGTACCCGACGAGCCAGACCATCGAGGCAATCATCCAGAAAGCCTTCCTCGGAGCAAAGAACGTCGCTGTAGAGGCTGGTTACATCACCCCAGAGACAATCGAGGACGTCTTTGGCAGGGCCCTGCGTGCGGTCCTGCTCATAGCAGGGGAGCTACCTGAGGAGCTGCTCGACGAGAGGACCAAAGAGCTTTTAAACCAAGGGGCACAAATAGCCGTTGCCGCTCAGCCTCAGCAGGAAGAACAGGTTGAGGAGGCTGAGGAAGAGGAGGAAGAAGAGGAAGCCTCCGAAGAGGAAGCACTCTCAGGACTGGGTGCGCTCTTCGGCTGAACTTTCCATTTCCCTCGTATCCCTGAACAGATCCGTGTGAAATGAATGAAAAATGAAGATGATTGGAGGTGCGAAAAATGGAGTACGTATATGCCGCTCTGCTGCTCCACGCCGCTGGCAAGGAGATAACCGAGGAGAACATAAAGGCGGTCCTTGAGGCTGCCGGTGTTAGCGTCGATGAGGCAAGGATCAAGGCCCTCGTTGCAGCGCTTGAGGGTGTCAACATCGACGAGGTCATAGAGAAGGCCGCCATGCCGGTCGCCGCCCCGGTGGCCGTTGCTGCAGCCCCGACCCCGGCTTCAGAGGAGGCCCCGGTTGAGGAGGAAGAAGAGGAAGAGAAGGAAGAGGAGGCCCTCGCAGGTCTCGGCGCCCTCTTCGGCTGAAATCCCTTTCTCTCTGTCCGCCCCCTGGCGGGCATCGCTTAATTTTCTTTACAATTCAAACATCTTCTGGGCATGAGGCATTCATAACCTCAGAGTAGAATAGGGTTAAATAATTTGACCACCATACTTATCCGGTGGTCACCATGCCCATAACCCTTGAGAAGATCGGGGGCAAACCCCTGGATAAAGCCCTTGAGGGAGCGACCCTCGCCACAAAGGTGCAAATCTTAGAAGAACTGATGGCCATCTACACGGAATGGGTAAGCATGGTGAGCGAGGTTCTCGTGGGGTCGTACGGAGTTAAAGGAGACATCAGTGCATACCGCGTTGATGCCCATTACAAGATCATGAAAACAATGGAAAAGGTATACGCCACCAGCGAAGCTTACAAAGTTCTGGACGACCTGATACACGGCCTAACGCAGGAGTAAAGTTCCCTTGTACCAATGGTCCTCTTTTAACCTCATTTTCATGGGGGGATACTCTGAAAGAGGCACTTCTATGATTACCCACATCTTTCCGCCAGCACTGAAGCTTTTGAGAAAAGCTTCACCAAAAGTTCGTAGCTCTTCTTAAACTGTCTAAGGGAGGAATTTCACTCATAATCCCTCATCTTTCAGACAAAGGTAAACTTAAGCAACCCCCACACGGATTTATTCTCCTCTTGACGCCCTTCGGGCGTCGATTTAAAGTTAAACCCTCACTCACGGAGCAACTTGAACAGTTCCCACAGTCAAACGGCCCTTGAATAGGGAAATCACACGAAATTTAAGTCCTCACTAAGGAGCTACCAACTTTGATGAAACTTTGCGAAGGCAAAGTTTATGTGGCGGGCCCGGCGGGATTCGAACCCGCGGAGACCGGCTCCGAAGGCCGGCGCCATATCCCCTAGGCCACGGGCCCTCGGAAATGTTTTAAGGGTTGCCAAAATAAACCTTGCGGTGGTTTTTATGATGCTGCCCGACTGGAAAATCAGAAAAGAGATCATGATCGAACCATTTAACGAGGGGTCCCTTCAGCCGGCGGGCTACGACCTGAGCGTTGGGAAGGAAGCCTACATGAACGGGGAACTAATCGACGTTGAGGGGACTGGAAAAGTAGTGATCCCTCCAAAGACACACGCCCTCATCCTCACCCTCGAGCGCCTCAAGCTCCCAGATAACATCATGGGAGATATGAAGCTAAGGAGCAGCCTCGCCAGGGAGGGTTTACTCGGCTCGTTCGCGTGGGTTGATCCCGGATGGGATGGGAGACTGACACTCGCAGTATTCAACTCCGGGAACGAACCAGTGGAGCTCTTCCATGGTGAACGTTTTGTTCAGATAGCGTTTATTCGCCTGGAGGGACCGTCAAAGCATCCCTACCGCGGAAGGTATCAGGGCAGTCAGGGGATAGCACATTCAAAAAGGCGCCTTCCTTCCCAAGATGCTGGAGCGAAGTAAACCATTTCATTTTCCAGTCCCATATGTTACATCGGAGGAATATACCCACAGATGGTGTATAAAGCCGCTGTTAAGAGAAGAAGATGCTTCCTAAATTTAACAGTGATTTATGTGTCCCATCTGGATAGGGGCTTTTATCAAGAAACATCCAATTCCCTTAAGTTAGATTTTGGTTAGGGTCACAGAAGAAGGTTCAATGGTCAAGTTAGTTCCCTATGCGGGAGATGAAAGCGTAGAAAGGAAGGAAATGGCCCCGTTTTACCGAAAGGTTTATATATCTTCAATTGCCTAAAGGATTATGAAAAACCCTTCCTGGAGGTGTTGTGAATGGCTGAGTTGCCGATTGCCCCTATTGACAGGCTGATTAGGAAGGCCGGTGCTGAGAGGGTCAGTGAGGAGGCCGCCAAGGTCCTCGCCGAATACCTCGAGGAATACACCATCGAGCTTGCCAAGAAGTCAACCGAGTACGCCAGGCACGCCGGCAGAAAGACCGTCAAGGCCGAGGACATCAAGCTCGCCATCAAGGCTTGAAGGCCGTTTTTGCCTCTTTTGCTTCATATTTCCCAGCCGTTAAGATTTTAAGTCCATTCTTCAGGTTTCAGACATGCCCGAGATAGTCGTCCGAATGACCAAACGCAACCACAACGCCTTCGTCCATCTCCTCGGTGCCCTGGAGAGCCAGGGTTTTGACCTAAGTGAGCTTCTAGTAACCAAGGACTTCGGGGAGATACTCCAGGCAAAACCGAGGGTGGTTCTCTACTCCTTCTTCACGGAGGAGATATGGGGAGACCTGCCCAAGGAGGTCCAGCTGTTAAAGAAGGAGGGGGCCCTTTTAATAGCCGGAGGCTACCACGCAATAGCCATGCCGAAGCACACCCTGAACCAGCTCGGCTTTGATATCGCCGTTATAGGGGAGGGCGAGGAGGTTCTCTACCAGCTCCTCACCGTGCTGAAAAAGACCGGATACAAGATCACAGGGGAGCTCCTCGACATCAGGGGGCTCGCTTTTCACATCAACGGCGAGTTCATCTTTACGGGCTTCGCTAAGGTCGAAGATTTCTGGCGCTTCCCGCCGTATCCCGAGAGCGTTCGCTTGATATCCCCCATCGAGATAACAAGGGGCTGTCCCTTCGGTTGCTACTACTGCCAGACACCGTACATCAAGGGGCTCCGGATGAGACACAGGCCAATAGACCAAGTGGTAAAGTACTCAAGGAGAATGAAAGACATGCGCTATATAACCCCCAACGCCTTCGCCTATGGAAGCCCCGGGGCAATAATGAAGCTGGATAAGCTTGAGGCCCTTCTCAGGGCACTCCAACCCCTCCGGAAAGAGGGCAGGAGGCTCTTCTACGGGACGTTCCCTAGTGAGGTCAGACCGGAGTTTGTTCTGCCTGAGACCCTTGAACTGCTCGTAGACTACGCAGACAACAGGCGTTTGGCCATAGGCGCCCAGAGCGGCGACGATGCCATGCTGAGGGCCATGCACAGGATTCACAGGGTCGAGCACGTCCAGCGGGCGGTGGAATACATGCTTGAGTACGGCTTTGAGCCGGTCGTTGACTTCATAGTAGGCCTCCCAAACGAGAGCGAGGAGAGCCAGCGCAAAAGTATCGAGCTGATGAAATGGATCTTGAGGAGGGGAGGAAAGGTCCGTGCTCATTACTTCATGCCACTTCCCGGAACGCCCTGGGCACGTTGCAGGCCGAGCCCGTTGAGTGAGGAGATGAAGCGCTTTTTGGGAAGAATGGCCGCTAAGGGGAAGATAGAGGGCTCGTGGGGGGTTCAGATAGAGCTCTCAAAGAGGCTCCAGAGGCTCATTGAGGAGTTCTACGAGGAGCCGATGAGCCACACGATTCCAGTGAGGGACGTCTGCTGAGCGAAAGGTTTTGGAGCCCCATCGTACAACACAAAATCGAGTGGTGGTATGAAAGATCCCTGGACTTTTTTTCTCGATAGCGGTCTTCCTGGCGTTCTCATATATTGCCTGGGAACAGCAGGGATAGTATCAGCCCTGATAATATCCTCCGTTATCCTATTCACGGTTTCAAGCCCCAAGCGTGCTGGAGCCCTGTTCTTCTTCACTGGATTCCTTGTGGGATTTGTTGTAGCAGTGACCATAGCGCACTATATAAAACCCAAGGTATAGAAAGCGTCCTTCTTTTTGCTTTTCCAGCTGGAGATGCCCTCTTTTCCCTCTGGTACGTGAGCAGGAGAGATTACATGAGATGGCCCATCTTTGGACACAGATACGGACTGTAGCAATAGGCTTATAACCCCTTAACGCCGTTATCGACACGACGGCGAAATGTACGCCGAAAACTATAAAAGATTCCTCGAACTTATAGACGAAGTGCGAGAGTTTGAGGGGGCCATCGTAGTTGAAGGCCCGCGAGACGAGGTGGCCTTGAGGAATCTGGGGGTCAGGGTGGAGATAATAAGGCTCTCACGCTTACCGCTCTCCGAAACAGCTCTCATCGCATCATCATTTGGGAATGTAATGATCCTTACCGACTTCGACAGTGCTGGGGAGGAACTCGCGGGGAAGCTGCTCCGGTACCTGGAGGGTTTCCCGTGCAGGGTTGACTCAAAGACGCGCAGGGAGCTTAGGAGGATAGTCAAGAAGGACATAAAGGGCGTTGAGGATCTGTACAGGCTGTACCTGAAAACAGCCTCCGTTTCTGACCCCCAATGGAGGGGATACAATGAAGCGAAAAAAGACCGTGCTTCACCACATTTTAGCTGAAAAGCAGAAGTTTGAAAAAAGGAAGGAAGGTGATGGTATGTCAGCCAAGGATGAATTCGGAACGACTAAATATGTTGTCTACGCCGAGTTCGAGGCAAGTGGAATCGTTGAAAGGCCTGACGTCGTCGGGGCAATTTTCGGTCAAACTGAGGGCCTTCTGGGTGACGATCTCGACCTCAGGGAACTCCAGAAGACTGGAAGGATTGGAAGGATAAAAGTTGAAGTTCACACAAAGGGCGGAAAGACCTACGGCACTATAACCGTCCCATCGAGCCTTGACAGGGTTGAGACCGCCATCCTGGCGGCCGCATTGGAGACCATCGACAGAGTAGGACCCGCCGAGGCCCACATCAAGGTTCTCAGGATTGAAGACGTTCGTGCCACCAAGAGGAAGTACATCATAGAGAGGGCAAAACAGATACTTGAAAACCTCATGGAGCAGGAGATACCCGAGACCCAGGAGCTTACCGAGGAAGTCAAGAAAGCGGTCCGCGCCAAGGAACTCATAGAGTACGGCCCTGAAAAGCTTCCATCCGGTCCGCACGTTCCGTTCTCGGACTCCATCATAGTCGTTGAGGGAAGGGCGGACGTCCTTAACCTGCTCAAACACGGCATAAAGAACGCCATAGCCGTGGAAGGGACGTCGATTCCGGAAACGATAATCAAGCTCAGCAAGGAGAGAATAGTTACAACCTTCACCGACGGCGACCGCGGCGGTGAGCTCATCCTCAAGGAGCTCCTTCAGGTGGCGGATGTTGACTACGTGGCAAGGGCACCGGAGGGCAAGGAGGTCGAGGAGCTTACCAAGAAGGAGATAGTCAAGTCCCTCAGGAGCAAGGTTCCGGCCGAGCAGGTCATAACCGAAATATTCTACAAAGGCAGAAACTTCTATGAAGTGATAAGGGAAAAGGAAAGGGCTGAAAGTGAAAAGAAAGAGACAAAGGGCCATGTTGCCCCGACTAGGGTTCAAGTTCAGAGATCAGAAAACCGTCCCGCGACGGAGGCAAGATCACACGAAAAACCCGAACCGAAACGAGAAGAGAGGATAGTAAGGCCGATTCAGAAGGGGGCAGCCAGTGAACTGGAGCCCTTTAAGGAGTACGTTGAAAAGGTCAAGGGAGCCAAGGACTCCATTGCACTCCTGCTGGACAGGGACAAGAAGGTTATAGCAGAGGTACCTGTGAGAGAACTCACAAACAGGATAAAAGAAGAGAAAGGCGCCTATGCAGTTGTCTTCAACGGCGTCATAACCCAGAGACTAATAGACAACGTCAGCGAGAGCGGTATCAAGTACCTCGTCGGTGCAAGGAAGTACAACGTCGTAAGGCGCCCGATAAACCTCAAGATAGTCACCTTCGCAGAGTGACTCCCTTTTTCTTATACCTCTTCTTTTCCTATACCTCTTCCGGGAACTTCAGGCAAAACGTTCTTAAACTTCCAGAGTAACAACTTATCCGGTGCATCTACGTGGGGATTAAAGTCGCACTTCTGGGTATCGGTCTGCTGCTGTGGGGAATTCTACTAGCTATTACGGGTTTTGGAACGGCAGGCCTCATCTCAGGAGGTGTTGGTATTGTCCTTGTGTTCTACGAGGCCGTGAGGTGGGACGAAGGGAGCGAGGAGATATACAAAGACCAAGACTAAACTTTATAACGTCCCCCCATCTTCTTTTCCCGGTGGTGAAAAATGGAGACAGAGATGGTTATCTGGAAATACGCGCTCATCAACGCATACAGGCACGGAGGAAAGGCAAACCCCAAAGCCGTCATCGGGAAGGCCCTGGGTGAGAACCCCGAGCTCAGGCCAAGGGCAAAGGAGATAATACCCCTCGTGAACGAAATTGTGGAGAAGGTTAACGCGCTCCCCTCTGAGGAGCAGGAGGCCAAGCTGCGGGAGATTTACCCTGAGTTCTTTGATGAGAAGAAGACCAAGACGGAAGAAAAGAAGGGTCTTCCACCGCTCTCCAAAGCGGAAAAAGGAAAGGTCGTTACCCGCTTCGCCCCAAACCCAGATGGTGCCTTCCATCTGGGAAACGCCCGCGCCGCAATTTTGAGCCACGAGTACGCGAGGCTCTACGGCGGCAGGTTCATACTCCGCTTCGACGACACCGATCCGAAGGTCAAGAGACCCGAGCCCAAGTTCTACGAGTGGATCAAGGAGGACCTCGAGTGGCTTGGCTTCAAGGTCGATGAGGTTCACATCGCCAGCGATAGGCTGGAGATATACTACAGGTACGCGGAGGAGCTCATAAAGGGCGGAAAGGCCTACGTCTGCACCTGCCCGCCGGAGAAGTTCCGCGAGCTTCGCGACAGGGGCATCGCCTGTCCGCACAGAGAAGAGCCGCCGGAGGTCCAGCTCGAGCGCTGGAGGAAGATGCTGAACGGAGAGTACCGGGAAGGCGAAGCCGTCGTCAGGATAAAGACTGACCTTAAGCACCCCAACCCCGCCGTCCGCGACTGGCCGGCGCTGAGAATAATCGATAACGCGGACCACCCGCGTGTCGGCGACAGGTACCGTGTCTGGCCGCTCTACAACTTTGCCTCGGCCATAGATGACCACGAACTTGGCGTCACCCACATCTTCCGCGGACAGGAGCACGCGGAGAACGAGACAAGACAGCGCTACCTCTACGACTACTTCGGCTGGGAATACCCGCAGACGGTTCACCACGGAAGGCTCAGCATCGAGGGTGTCATCCTCAGCAAGTCCAAAACCAGAAAGGGAATAGAAGAGGGCAGGTACCTCGGCTGGGACGACCCCAGGCTCGGCACCATAAGGGCCCTCAGGAGGCGCGGCATAAGGCCTGAGGCAATAAGGGAACTCATCATCGAGGTCGGCCTCAAGAGGAGCGACACCACGATAAGCTGGGACAATTTAGCCGCGATAAACAGGAAGATAATCGAGCCGATAGCAAACCGCTACTTCTTCGTCGCTGACCCGATTCCGATGTACATCGAGGGCTATGACGAGGAATTCATTGCCGAGATTCCGCTCCACCCGGACCACCCGGAGAGGGGCGTTAGAAAGCTCAAGTTCGTGCCCGGAAAACCCATCTACGTCTCGAAGGATGACATGGAGCTGTTCAAGCCAGGCAACTTCGTCCGCCTGAAGGACCTCTTCAACGTTGAGATAGTCGAGGTCTCCGATGGGGGCATAAAAGCGAGGTTCCACAGCGTCGACTACGAAGTCGCCAGGGAGAACCGCTGGAGGATGGTTCACTGGATCACCGCTAGGAAGCCCTGTGAGGTCCTTGTCCCGGAGGGGGACGAGCTGGTGGTCAGAAAAGGCATCCTCGAGGGAGACGCTGACGTTAAGGCAGATGACATCGTCCAGTTCGAGCGCTTTGGCTTCGTCAGAATAGACGAGGTAAAAGATGGAAAGGTTCGGGCGATCTTCGCTCACAGATGACACCCATTATTCCTTTGCTTTATAAGGACGTACCCCCACGCGAGCTAAAGGGCGGGACTAAAAACGAAAATTAAAAAGAGAAGGGAAATTACTCAGAAGCTGGGGATGCAACGAGATTGCTGCCGAAGATACCAAAGAGCACGACAACTAAGGCAAGCACAACCGAACCTATGTATATACCGCCCGCTTTACCGACCACGTACAGTGCATAAATACCCCCTATGATAAAGAGTGATATCACCACGGCAGCAACGGCGAGCACCGCAGAGGAGGGCTTTTCTCTGCCCCCGATAACCGGGTAGAGCTCAAAGATCGCGGTGAAGAACGTTGCTATGGTGACGGCCTTCAGTGTCATCTCTGCAAGACTGGCGGGGGAGTCAAGGATCCCAATTGCAAAGGCCGCTAGAGTGATGTAGAGGGCCGCTTTGTTTCTCCCTGTATGCAGGAAAGCCTCCACCGACTGCAGGCCTACCTCTGCGGCTGGCAGGATGCTGGTGAGACCGGCCATGAATATGGACAGTGCGAAGAGGGCAAGCAGAGCCGGGTGCCCAGACAGTATTGTGGGCAGATCCTTCATTAGGTTTATGGCCCCCTCCTCACCACCGTAGACGTACTTGAGGAACCTGGCCGGGGTTGATGGGGCGAGTGCGTAGATAACTATGAACGTTGATACGATGCTGACGATAAACTGGACCAGGATACCAACGCCTATAATGACCTTCGCGTTGAAGCGCTCGTTCATGAAGCTTCCGAGCATCAAATAGAAGGCAAAACCCAGGCCGACACCATAGATCGCCCGTGATGCGGCGTCCTTTATCATGGAAAGGCTGACACCCACGTGAGCAGACATCATGTGCTTACCCATGCCCAGAAAAGTTGCACCCTGGGGAATCTGCATCCTGAAGACTATCGCCGTGAGGAATATCACCACCAGGAAGAACACCGAACCGGTGGCCATCACCAGGAAGGTCTTCTCCTTCGCCCTCGTTATAACCAGGTACACCAGAGCCAGCATCAGAACCTTTGCGATCAGCCTGCCAGCGGCACCGATTCCAACCAGGGGCGCTATAAGGGACAGCATAACGTTGGCCGTGTAATAGGACAGGAAGAGCACTATGGTAACCACTATTGCCATCAACAGGGCTGGCTTCTGAAGGACCTTGTTGTAAAGTTCGGCGAAGTAGTAACCCGATTTCATGACTTTCTCCGCCTCAAGGATTGCCACGTACGTGAACAGCGCCAGGAACACCACGTGCACCGCAAGTCCCGTCACTCCGTACCGAAGCCAGAACTGAGGGAAAAGACCTATACTCCCGATTCCAGTTGCAAAACCTGCAACCAGGAACATTAGGTATATTGACCACTTGTTTATTTCATTCATAATTTCACCCCCAAAGTATAGTCTAAGATAGAGGGAGTTTATCCTTAAAAAATTAACCCATACAACATCAGAAAAAGCTAACAGAACGTTACTTTTGTCCAAAATAGTTAAAAAAAGTGTAAAACTAACCTTTCAGGTCCCGCCATTTGATCAGACCGAGGAGGAACCTATGGGGCAGCTTCTCGTGGTGCGGATAGATCCTAAGGGAACACGACCAGCACGGGTCTCCCAGATGCTTGAGGGCGTTGCCCCGATAGTGGTAAAGCCAGCGACCATTTTCAAGCTTCTCCGGGTGCCGGAGTTCTATTACGTGAGGAGTCTCAATGCCGTAGCCCCCCTTGTACACCCCGCAGTAGAGCTCCAGTTTAACGTCCTCGGGGTTCAAGCCGTCCAGGTACACCGTCGCCTCCAGACCGCTCCTGTCCTCTACGTCCACACTTTCTATAACCACTCCTCCCCAGGATGCAGTCACACGATCCTTCCAGGCCGCTATGTCCTTTGCACCGCGATAATTCTCCCTTGTAAGCCAGATGTGGTTGCTCATGGCCTTTGAGTAGAACTTGTCCATGTACTCCTTCACCATCCGGTGGGTGCTGAAGCGCGGGGCCACACTCTTTATGCTCTCCTTCATCATGTATATCCAGCGTTCGCGGTTGTCGTAGTAAGTTGGGACTACCTCCCGCTCCAAGAGGGTGTAAAGGCTTTCCGCGTCATTGACATCGTCCGCCTCAATCTCAGGTTCGGTGCTCTCGTCACCGATCACCCAGCCGTTCTTGCCGTTGTACCCCTCGACCCACCAGCCGTCGTAGATGCTAACGTTCAGAACACCGTTAAGACCGGCCTTCATGCCGCTTGTTCCACTGGCTTCCATGGGTCTGCGCGGGTTGTTGAGCCACACATCAACGCCAGCCACCATCAGCCTGGCGCTGCCCATGTCGTAGTTCTCCATGACGAATATCTTGCCCCTGAACTCCGGCATCTGGGAGACCTCGTAGACCCTGCGGAGGAACTCCTTGCCGGCCTCGTCGCGCGGGTGGGCCTTCCCACCGAACACAATGTACACCGGTCTATCTGGATCGTTGAGGATCTTCTTCAGCCGCTCAAGGTTGGTCAGCAACAGCGTTGCCCGCTTGTAAGTGGCGAAACGCCTCGCAAACCCAATGATTAAGGCGTTCTCGTCTACGGCGGGTATAGGATCTTCTATCCCCAGTCGTTTATTCCTCTCGATGGCTTTCCTCCTGAGAAGTTCAAGGAACCTCCTCTTGGCCTCCAGGTGGGCCTCCCAGAGCTCTCCGTCCGGTATCCTCTCAACCGCGTACCATATGCCCTCGATGTTGGTGTGCTCACGCCATACCTTCCCTATGTAACGGTCGAAGAGCTTCCTCATCTCGTTGTGGACCCAGGTCATCGTGTGAACGCCGTTTGTGATGCCCTCGATGGGTATCTCGCTTATCGGAACGTCCGGCCAGAGGTCCTTCCACATCCTCTTGCTAACCTCTGCATGAAGCCGGCTGACACCGTTTACGTAGCTGGATGTCCTGATTGCAAGTAGGGTCATGTTTATCTGATCCTTCTCTCTTCCGAGTTCCATGAGCTTTTCATCCTGTCCCTCCAAGAACCTGGCGAGACGCCGTTTGACCTCCCCCACAGGGAACCTGTCGTGACCGGCAGGAACCGGCGTATGGGTCGTGAAAACGGTCGTGCCCCTAACGATGCTCAACGCCTCCGTGAAGGTCAGCCCACCTTCCATGTACCAGACAATCCTCTGAAGGTTGGCGAAGGCTGGGTGTCCCTCATTGAGATGTACAACACTAGGCTCAACCCCCATAGCCCTGAGGAGCCTCATCCCACCAATACCGAGGAGAATCTCCTGCTTTATACGTTTGTCCATTTCAGCGTTGTAGAGGTGATCGCAGATGGTCCTGTCATCGTCCTGGTTCTCAGGTACATCCGTATCGAGAAGGTACAGTTTGATCCTACCAACGTTGACCTCAAAGGCCCTGGCGTAGACAATCCTGCCCTCAATCGGGATCTCCATCAGAAGCTTCTTGCCCTCTCTGTTGAGAACCGGTTTAATGGGCATTTCTTCGGGCCGATACTCCGGGAACACCTCTCTCTGCCTTCCCTCTGCATCAATCTCCTGGCGGAAGTAGCCGTGTTTGTACAGGAGCCCAACGGCTATGAAGGGCAACCCAAGGTCGCTGGCGGTCTTAACGTGGTCACCCGCAAGAATTCCAAGTCCACCTGAGTAAATCGGAAGGCTCCTGCTTATCCCGTATTCCATGCAGAGGTAGACGATCGGTTTGTCCCACTTTGGATAGTTGGTCGAGAACCAGGTGGATTCCGGCTTCATATATCTCTCAAACTGATCCATGACCAGCTCGTAAAGGTTCATGAAGTTGTCGTCCCGCAGGAGTTCAAGGAGACGATCCTCTGGAAGGTCCAGAAGGAGCTTGACCGGGTTTTTGTATTCCCTCCAGTGCTCGGGGTCCATGTACTCCCAGAGCTTGGTGGCACGCCTGTTCCAGCTCCACCAGTAATTATAAGCCAGATCCACAAGCCCCCTGAGGGGATGCGGCAGTTTCATCTTGATCGCATCGTACACGCCGGTATCGGTTTCCGCCATTGGGATCACCTGTATCATTATGGGTGATACTAAAATGGAACCGTCCTTAAAAAGCCTTGCCGCTCGTCAGATGACGAAAGTGAGAGTAGATAGAAAGGGCCATCAGGCACCTTCAAGAACGAAAGGACTGATGTAGTCACCGTGCCTCTCCCTGGCCTCAAGGAGGCGTTTCCTTTCCTCTTCAAGGATGGTGAACAGCTCCTCTGGAACGTTATCGAGCTCTCTGTAGATTCTCTCGATGCGGTCTATCTTGGCTAGAAGCTCAGGGACTCGTATGGTGAACTGCTTCTCGTAGGCCTCCCTGCTGTAATCTTTGTTAAGAACCTCCTTGAAGAGTCTCCTGAGGTCCTCGTACTTCGGAACGTAACCTATCGGGGTCTCTACCGCACCAACGTCGCCGTGAACACGGAGCTCCATCCACTTGAGCCATACCCCTTTGTCCAGCTTGTGGTTGAGCCAGTTGCCGTTTTCGTCGCGGAGGAAATAGTTCACGGCGAATACCTTCGGTGTCCGCCTAACCCTCCCCTCGAAGTCTAGGTAGTTCCTTATGTAGTCACCGAGGTGAACGCTCATGAAGTCCAGAATGGCCATCGGATTGAAGGCACGAACCCCCTCTTTGCCGAGGGTTGCCGCCGTGGTCTCGCTCTCAAGTGAGGCACCCATAGTTACCACGCCGTGCTTCCAGTCGAAGGCCTCCCTGACCGGTGGCCAGGTGTCCTTGTCGCGACCGCCGAAAATCATTCCACCTATTTCGACGCCGCAGGGGTTCTCCAAGGCCTCAACGTCGGCGTTTGGGAAATGTTCGAGCGAAACGGTGAAGCGCGCGTTCTTGTGGCTCGGGGGTATCTCATTTCCTTCCGCATCTTTCTTACCCTTCCACCACTTCCCGCTGTGGTTCTCCCCCTCGTCTGGAATCTTAATCCCCATCTCGTTCCAGTAGGGCTTGCCGTCCTTGACGAGAACGTTAGAGAAGATTATCTCGACGGGGGAATGGAGTATACCCCATATTATCGGGTCATCCTCCGGGTTGACACCCTGAATGATGCCGAAGACACCCTTCTCGACGTTGGCACCCCTGGCGACGCCGTTGACGGGCAGGATGAAGCTCAGATCGTCACCAACGATGTTTTCCCAGCTTATCATGGCTGTGGAAGTCTTCCCACACATGCTCGGGTAAGCACCGGTGAAGTAGGTTTTCCTGCCGTTCGGACCGTTCACACGCATCAGGAACATGTGTTCGCTGAGCCAGCCCTCCCTGACGGCCCTGTTAATTGTGAGACGAAAAGCCGGCTTCTTGAGGCCTATAGTGTTCCCACCATACTGGGTGTTGACGGAGTAGACAGTCTCGTCCTCCAAGTCTATGTAGACCCTCCTTCTATCGAGGTTCTTGCTGGTTTTTCTCCCGTCGAGCTTGCCCTCGCTGTGGACGAATCGGAAGAACCTCGCGCTCCTTCCCAGCCTTCTAAACTCCTCATAGCCCTTCCGATACAGGAGAAACTCCGAGTGGGCGACATAGGCGGAATCTGTGAGCTGAACTGCTGGAATAGAAAATACCGAATTCCTTGGTCCAAGGACAAAAAAACACACAAAGAGTTCCTTGTCCACCATTATACCTTTCATGAGCTCCTTTATCTCCCTAAGTCCCTCCTCCCTGCCCTTAGTGTTGAGGTACGGGAGTGGTTCTCCACCGGGTGTCAGGATAGCCGTGTTGGCCTTATCTCTGGCCTGATCGTAGTAGTTGTCGTAGTGGACAGTGTGGTTAGGTGTTTCAAGGAGCTTTTCCTCCCCGTAGTAGAGGGCCTTCCACTTAACGTACTCCTCATCCTCCGCACTGTCTGTGCAGACGAAGACCCTGCTAGGTCCGAGCCATTCAATCCACTCCGCCAAGAAAGTGTGAAGCTCGGGGTTGTCTATCGCCTTTATCTTCTCAAATTGCGCCTCGTCCAGGAGATTCTTAAGCCTCTCAAGAGGTTCCATGTTACCGCCTCCGCTAAGCCTAGGTCGATGTATTAAAATAGTTTGCCGTGATAACAATGGACATCCATGGACCTAAATGGCCATCTCACGAGACCACCCGACCGATGCCAAAGGCTAAAGGGTCATGAATGCACTGATTTATCCACAAGAGCGCAAAAGATATTAATAGGAAGAGCCCTAAAGAAAAGATGAACTGGCACAATCTTTAAACACTAACGGTGATACATTGATGGAGGTGCAGTGAATGGAGGTATATTACTCAGAGCGTTTCAACCCCGAAGAACTGGCACTTCTGGGGCGGGCTATAGGAACCGTTTCCCACGGCACGATAATCGTTGGGAGAGATGGGCGGGCTATATCAAGGTATGGGAAACGTGCGATGGTGGTCGGTATAGTGAGCACCGGTTCAACCATAATGGACGTTCGTCTGATCCCCCTGATAGCACTCAAAGACTTCGCTCACAGAAAAGGGCTTCCCCTGGCGTACGTCTACTACGACGGAGGTATCAGGGTGTTCGTGAGTGGCATTGACAGCGATGAGATAGACGCCATACTTGAAAGCAGGAGTTTCATAGAGGCGCATCCCAACGACATAGGGGCGACGGTCTACTATCCCAACGCCATGGACGACTTCATCCACGAACTGCTCAAGCACTACAACTTTAAAATGAAGGGAAAAGCCCTCGTTGATGCCATGAACACCCCCGCAGTCCTCTTCTTCCCAAGGCTAAACGAGCACCTGGGGTTTGAGGTTGAGCTGCTGAACGATATGATGACGAGCTATATACCACCGAAGCCGAAGCAGGTGTTTCTGCAGAAGATGCACAAGGGTGACTACAGTCTCGGACTGCGGTTCAGACCGGATGGGATAGTGGAACTGCACAGAGAGGGCGGGGAAGAAGAGTTCGGGAGCATGTGGGCGCTGATCGACCGCCTAAAGAAGCTCTAGACCTCTTGTTTATTTAAACCCCCTAAAATTTTTAATGGAAAAGCATTAAAAAGGAGCCCGTTTAATAACTCCGATTCCTTTTGGGGGTGGCATCTGTGGGAATGTTCATTGTGATGGAAGGCATCGATGGGGCAGGTAAATCAACTCAGGCAAGACTTCTGGCAGAATGGTTTGAGGAACAGGGGTATGAAACAGTTTTAACCAAGGAACCCACTGACACCGCCTTCGGAAAATTAATAAGGCGGCTTGTACTAACCGGGGGACGAGAGGGGATAATCGACGGTGCTCGAATAAGTCACGAAGCTGAGGCCCTCCTTTTTGCCGCCGACAGGGCGGAGCACGTTCACAAACTGATAAAACCCTCGGTGGAATCCGGTAAGGTTGTGATCTCGGACCGTTATTTTTACTCCTCGCTCGCATACCAGTGGGCGAGGGGCCTGGACCTAGAATGGCTGGTGGATCTGAACCGGTTTGCGATTCGCCCGGACCTCACCGTACTGCTCGACCTCCCCGTTAAGGAGAGCATGAAGCGAATAAACGGCAGGAGCATAAAGACAGAATTCGATAAGATAGCGGAGCTTCAAAAGAAGGTTAGGGAGAACTACCTACAGCTTGCAAAACGCTTTCCAGAGGTTAGGATAGTCAACGCCTTAGCGGACGTAGAGGACATACACAACGACATAGTGGCACTGGTTGAGCATGAGGTTCTCAAAAAATAACGGGGTCGGCCAGTGCCAGTCTCTTCATCCGGTAGCTATCAGACCGGTAAACGTTCTTCATCCCCCACCCCTCATTCGTCGGTTGCTTTTTAAAAGGTTCCCACGAAAGGTATCCGGCCGATGACGAGCGTTAGCCACGCTGAGCGGTGAGGAGAAGAGGGGTAGCGGAGGCCTCAAATTGAAATTTTTGGAGGGTGTTGACCTTCAAAAAACCGAAACAAAATGTCGCCAAAGGGAGGTACTCTGAACCTCAGAATTCCATGGGGGTTTAAATGCCCAACACCGCCTTCACCAGTGGGTGGTGAGATGAAGGCACTGATGGTCAAAAACCTGAGTAAGAGCTACGGCGAGATCGAAGTCCTGAAAGGAATAACCCTTGAGGTTGAGGAGGGGGAGGTCTTCGCGCTCCTCGGGCCGAACGGGGCCGGAAAAACGACCCTCATCCGGATCCTGGCCGAGGGGCTTGGGTACGACTCCGGTGAGGTCCTCGTTTTTGAAAGGCCTATTTCAAAGGAAACTTCGGCACTTGTGGGATACGTCCCACAGGAGAGCATAGCCTACGACGTTCTAACAGTCAGAGAAAACCTCAGATTTTACGCTGATCTCTACGACGCCCCACAGACGGGAATCGATGAGCTGGTCGAAGAGTTCAACCTCCCAGAGGGAAAGAAAGCTAAGGAATTAAGCGGTGGGCAGAGGAAAAAGCTCAACCTGGCCATAGCGCTCCTTCACGAGCCCAGGATTCTAATCCTCGACGAACCCTCAAACGGCCTCGACGTTCCAGCTAGGAGGGAACTGTGGGAGATAATCCTCGGCTTCAAGAGAGCCGGGAGGACGGTAATTATAGCGACCCACTACATGGAGGAGGCAGAGAGACTGGCCGACAGGGTGGCCATAATGGACGGGGGGAACGTCATAGCGGTTGGAACCGTCAAGGGGCTCAAAGAGCTGGTTGGGGATGGAAGCGTCATCCACGTTGAGGGCGTTCTGAGGGTTGAGGGGCTACCGGAGAGCGTTGAGGTTCTCGAAAACGCAGAGGGTTTAAGACTCAGAGTGAACGACCCTCGGCAGGAACTTCCCGGGATAATAGAAGCCCTTGTGAAAGCGGGGAGCAGAATTAAGCTCCTCAGGATTGAAGAGCCGACACTTGAAGATGTCTTCGTGAAACTGACTGGGAGGGAATTGGAATGAAGCTCCGGGCCATTAATGGGATCCTCTGGAAGGACCTGAAGGAGATAAGCAGGGAGAAAATGACGGTCTTCTGGCTCCTCGTCTTTCCGATGATGTGGCTCCTCATCATGGGCGGAATCTGGGGACATACAAGCCCACCTGTGACGATCAAGGCTGGGGTCGTTCCACAGGATGAGGGGGCACTGGATGTTGTGACGTACATGTCCAACGTTACCCTCAACGGGAGACACCTCTTCAAAGTCACCACATTCGATGGGGAGAATAAAGCCATCAAAACCCTCAAATCTGGAGGGCTCGATGCGGTGATAATCTTTCCCAAAGGGTTCGGGAGGAACTTAACGGCGGGCCTATCGACGAGGGTCATAGTTTACTACGACAGGAGCGATCCGCAGGAGTATCAAATAGCTAGGGGTGCCGTTGACGGCTTTTTCTCGGGCTTCTCCGGGGAGGTGGGGAGTGAACGGATGAAAGCCCTCGCAGAAACCCTAAAGAACATCCTCCCGGAGAACGTCTCCATAAGGATCGTGCCCCTTGTTGAGGGGACTGCGAAGCCGGTGTCGGTCGAGGAGAAAACCGTGAGCGGGAAAAATACCCAGCCGGTTCTCTTCTTCCTTGCAGGCGTCATGGGGATACAGTTCCTCTTCGCGACTATGAGCCTCATAGGAAACGGTACGCTGAGGGAAGTTGAGAAGGGAACTTTAAGGAGAATAGCAGCATCACCCGCGACGGCCTGGGATTTCCTCCTCGGGAAGTTCCTCTCGACAACGGTTGTAATCTTCGGGAGCATAATCGGCCTTATAATCCTCTCCAGGTTGGTTTTTGGAGCCACAATCTGGCCAAGTCCCCTAGGCTGGGCCTTCTTGCTCACGGCCGGTTTCTTCTCGATGGGACTCGGACTGGCCATAGCCATGGCAACGAGGAGCATAAGAACCACGAGCGCGGCCATAAACCTAATCTCCTGGCCCCTGATGTTCCTGGCGGGGATAGTCGTTCCACCGAGTACGCTTCCCGACTGGGCGGGGCCCTTCGTGAACTACTTCCCGGTTGGGAGAGCCCTTAAAGACTTTCGCCTGCTCGAGATTTACCACGTCTCCCCCGCGAGCGTTGCCGGGGATCTGATATCCCTCGCGGGGACGAGCCTAGCGGTTATCCTCGTGGCGATAGCGGTCTACGGATGGACGGTCAAGCAGCTCGAATGAGCCTCCCCCTCTTTTACAAACATCAAAAATTCCTTCAGGAAGAGCATCCCTGCTCCACTGTTAACCGCCTTTGGGTGCACTGAGAGGTAGAAAGTACCCCTCGTGTTTTTGAAGTCCCATTCGGCCCTCCACAGCTCCACGGGAAGCTTCCAGTAGGGGAGATACCAGGTGTACTCATGGTTTGAAATCGTGTACTCCATGCCATTCGGCAGGTAGAGCCTGGTACCGTTGATGACGGTGAGGTTACTGGTAAGGAGAACCTCCAGTGCTCCTCTGGATATCGCGTACCTGGGCGGTATGAAGAGCTTTGGAGGACTCAGGTTCGCCGAGGTCATCAACCTAAGGGCCATTTCAAGCCGATATCTGACCTCAACGGGACTGCAGTAGAACTCCCTACCCGTGTGAGTATAAGCGTGGAGCTCTATATGATACCCTTCTTTCTCCATGGTTTTGAGGTACGCCAAAAACTGGGGATATTCCGTTATAGGATGCCTGCCGGCGTGGTCCATGATCAGAAACAGGTAAGTCTCGTTTTGGAAGCCGTACTCCGATATAACATCAGTTATCTCACGAAGATTGTCGGAGTAAAATCACTATAGAATATAAAAAACTTATAAGGATTAAATTCCTATATTTCAATATCAAAACATCGTAAGGAGGCTCCACAATGTGGAGGAAGGTGCTTGGGCTGATGCTGGTTTTAGTGGTTGGAACGGCACTCGCTCAGACAGCCTCAGATTATTTAAGCGTCGAGCGGGTTAACGTTCAGGGAAATGCAAAAGTCTTTATTTTCCAGCCGCGACCGGAAGGGGGAATTAAACTCCTAAAACAAGGCTCCGTCATGGGGATTTTATCATTACAGACTGAAACAAAAACCTGGGAAAGTGTTCTTAAAGGAGAAGGGCTGAAAGCACCGCCAACGCCCGTAGCAATTTACTTTACAAAGGATGGGAAGATTGGAATCAAAAGCATAATCAAAGACAGACCTCTGCAGCTTGAAGGCATGGTAAGCATTGAGAAGGTTTTTAAGCCATCACAAAAGCCGCAACTGGAAATTCCCATAATTCTAAGAATAAGGAATACGATGAAATCGCTCCTCACGGGCAGCTCGTGTCCAAATGGCTATGAGGAGCTCAATTCCAGATACTGCATAATAGAGAACTGGGAGTATTTAAAGGACTCTTATTATGCCGATTCAAAAACATTCACTGAGTATGTGCCCTTCATGGGGATGAAAGTCAGAACAGAAAGTTATAAGACAATTGATAAGATGGGAGCTTCATGGGGAATACAGCTGACCTCAAACACGAGAGCAATGTGGACTTTTAACCTTGATGGGGTACCGGTTATTGATTTTGGAAACTCTTACGGGAGCTCAACACTGAGAGTAAGCTACGCTCCAAGCCCGAGCATTCCAACCGACAACGGCTACCTTGACAGGTACATAAACCTGCCTTTAAAATACGTCATCGCAACGTATAACATTCCAGTTTACGACAAATGGAACCAACAGTATGGTACAATCCCAATTACAAGCGTTTATCCTGTACAGGTGATGCTGACCGGGAACTACAATCTCGATGAAAACAATGTGAACAGCGGATTACTGCTGACGGATTACCTTTTATCCTCCCACTTCCCAACCAGAGAAACAACAACAGAAGAAGAAGTGGTGAGAACTGATGGCGATGGGACATACAACAATATAGTATTTGATTTCCAGGGCTCGTTTGGTTATGATTTTTACTCGACTCCCCTTGGAGGCAGCGGTTTCAACTGGATATGGAGTAAAATTCCGGTAGTTGGAGCACTCTCAATAACCTTTGGTTACTCAGAAGGCTCAGAATCGGTAATAGCCTATAATGTAGATATTGTCCATGGAGCACCCAACCAGTACTACTACGTGACAGTTATTAAGAGAAACATAAATCTTGTGGACTCTAATAATGTTGATGTAGGGATGTACTTCACCACGGTAGATGATGGACTTGGTTCATCTCCCCCATGTATTGGAAACATCTGTCCAACCTCCATCGGGAGAGACAACACCAAGTGATATAAGTGAAGGCTATGAGGAAGCGGGACATTCTGTTTTTATTTTTTAGGTTAGTTTATTCAATTTAGTTACCCGGCAAATTCTCTAGTTCAGAGGAGGGGATTATGGGTTCCAGGAAAAGTAAAAGATGACCCCGTCGACAGTAGAACGGAAACATCGGGACTCACGGAGGTGCCTCCGCTTGAAACCTCCCACGAAGGGGGGCAGATCAGAGTCGAGTGAACGGTGAGGACCAGAAGGAGAACCGCACCCACGGCAGCAACCGCAGTCTTTATCTTCACGGGCCACCATCTTCAGTAAAATAAAAAATTAAAAAGGTTACGATATCCAGCGTTCAAGGAATGCCTTAACCCGTGATTTCCACTCGTCCGGGTGGAACTTCAGGGTTCTGACGTGGGGTGCGTCGGTGACCCAGAGTTCAACGTTTGGGTTCGCTTCCCTGTTCCGCTCGTAGAACTCTTTGGCCTCCTCTGGCTTGACAAGGGGATCCTTCTCACCCGCTATGAGGAGTAGGGGTTTATTGACGTTATCGGCGTACTCCAGCATGTTGAGTTCCCTGGCTCCGCTGAAAAGCTTCATAAACGGCTTGGCAAAGTGGTAGAGCCACTCCGGCAGGTTGGCGAAGTACTTCAGACCCCTGGCCCCCGTCCTGTCCAAGTACATGGGGGGGCTATCGGCAACACCGCAGCAGGCCCTGTCATCCTCCGCAAGCACCCTTATGGTCAGCATAGCTCCCATTGAGAACCCGATGAAGGCAATCCGCCTGGAGTGCTCCGGCTGCTGGACCTTCAGCCAGTCCAGCGCGGAGAGAACGTCGACAATCTCGTCGATGCCTACGGTCGTGTATTTACCCTCGCTCTCCCCGTGTGCGCGGAAGTCAAAGGTAAGGACGTTGTAGCCCTCCTTAAGGAGGAACTCAGTGGTTTCCTTCATGTAGACGTCGTCCCATCTGCTTCTGGTGTATCCGTGCAGGGGAATCACGGTTTTGTCGCTTCCGTTGGGAATCCACCATCCGCTGAGCTTCAGCCCGTCCCGAGTTTTGATAGTTACTTCCTCGTAATCGTAGCCGAGGTCTCTGGGGGTCCATCCGCCAAGAACGCGGGGGGGCTTAATCATTTTATAAGCTATGAAGGCTGTGAATCCCAGGAACAGGACAACGATTAGAATAAAGAAAAAAAGCACCCATCCCATTCCAGATCACTCTCCCGTGGAAGCTTTTACCACGTCAAGGTGCTTCATGCTCCAGATAAGCGGCAGGGCCACGAGGACGAATATGGCTCCTACGGGGAAGAGAATCTTATAGTTGCCGCCGGCGAGCTGTACTATACCACCTCCCACCAGACCCGCTATAAGGATCGGGAAAGACTTGGTGGCTTCAAAGAATCCATAGTAGCGGCCGTTGAAGGCCTCCTTCTCGTATTTGGTTAGGAGATCGCCTATAACCGGCCAGGAAGTGGCCATGAGCATTCCCCAGCCGATGCCCGCAAATCCTATGAGAGCGGTTACCTGAAGCTTGGTGCTGATGAACCAGCCGAAGATGAAGGGTATCAGGAACATGATGCCGCCTAGGATTATCGATTTTCTCCTGCCGATCTTATCGTACAGGGGGCCGCCGACAACAGCACCGATTAGCACCGTGATGTTGAAGAGCGCCATGATAGCGTTTCCAAGGGCCGTGACGTTTTTCGTACCAAGCACCGATTCCAGAATCCCAAAGAGGAACACCGCTATGAACTCAAAGCTGAGCCACCAGAGCATCTGGGCAACGTAGAAGCTCAGGAAATCCCTGTCAGAGATTATGGCGCGCAGATAGTCCCAGAGGTTTTCCTCGGGGAGTTCCCCCTCAACGGTGGGTTCCCGAATGCGGAGATAGACGTAGAGGGCAGATCCAATAAGGAACACGGCAACGACGATAAACGGAATCCACAGGTAGCCCGCATTCGCCATAGCCTTGATCCCGTTGTTTACCCCCGTAACCTTCGTGGCCTTTGCGGCCAGTATTGCTATCATCCCGAAGAGGAACAGGTTCCCCATCCACTCGAAAAGCGTTATCACGCCGCTGGCCTTTCCGCGCTCACCGCTCCTTATAACATCCGGCATTAACGAGCGGTACTGGGCCACGAAGAAGTACATGAAGAAATAGAACATGCTCAGCACGATCGCAAAGGCCAAAAGGCGTATCTTGGCAACGTAGCTCAGGTAGATAACCAGAGCGGTGAGACCAGCGAATACCCCTCCGACAAGGATAAACGGGGTTCTCCTGCCCCGTCCTGACGAGCGAATATCACTGTAATAACCCATCAACGGGGGCACTATCAATCCCATGAGTCCCTGGAGTGACAGCACCGCACCTATCACCGCTGGTGCGTTCGTGTAGCCATTCTGGAGCAATTTAAAGGTCAGTCCCTTGTTTATTGCCCACCCTGTGCTCATACTGAAGCCCAAAAGGGCCAAACTCAGTATCATTCCCCAGCTGAACTTTCGGTCTCCCATCTGAACCACCTATTTACACTATATAGTCTATGTAGTCAGTAGCGGAGTTATGAACCGTGGCTTTTTTACTCTTTCGGTTTACCTTATTTTAACGGGATGCGTATATCCATGGCAATCGCAAGAATTGCCATATCGATGAAGGGTAGCGGACACAAAGTTTTAAGTGGTCTTTATACCATCCAGCAGGACGTGATGGTGAATATGAAAAAGCCGATGCTGATAGGACATCGGGGCATCCGCGGCCGACTTGAAAACACGCTTCCCGCCTTCAGGAGGGCAGTCCAGTACGCGGACGGGATAGAGTTCGATATCAGGTCCACCGAGGACGGAAGACTCGTGGTACATCACGACCCGGTATTTCACTCCAATGGAAGGGGATACCAGATTCGTGAACTGACACTTCTGGAGATACGGCGTCTGCATCCCAACGGAAAGATAATCCCCACGGTGAAAGAGATCTTCAGGAGGTTTCCGAGGATGTTCCTGGACGCGGACATAAAAGAGACCTCCGCCGTGGAGCCCGCACTCCGAATAGCAGAAATAACAAAGAGCACTGAGAGAACGGTTTTCTCGTCTGAAAACCCTGAAATCGCCAAGAGACTTTTGAAGGAATGTCCAGATTGTAAAGTTGGATTCTCTATTGTGGGTTACTCTTCGTCCCTTCGCCTCCCCAGGATAAAAGGTCTCTACTCTGTACACGTGCCGATAGACGCTGTTTCCTACATCGGATACCACCAGCTTGCTGTTCTTCTGAAAACCCTCAGAAAGCGCGGGCTTAGGATCTACCTGTGGAACTACAAGATGGACGAGCTCTACTGGGTTCCCCGGCTTTTCCAGCTAGTCGACGCCGTCATCTCAGACAACCCGGCCAGGTTGAGAAAGGTTTTTACGGGTTCATGGGGCATGAGGTGAGGGTGATTCAGCGGTGGAGAAGAAGGTCCTAGTGCTAGGCCATAGAGGATATTCAGCCAAGTACCCTGAGAACACACTTCTGGCTTTCAGAAAGGCTATTGAGGCAGGTGCAGACGGAATCGAGCTGGACGTATGGATGAGCAGAGACGGAGAGGTCGTGGTCATTCACGATGGAACCGTCGACCGAACCAGCAATAGGAGTGGTAAGGTAAAGGAGATGACCCTGGAGGAGCTGAGGGAACTTGACTTTGGGAACGGGGAGAGGATCCCAACCCTTGAGGAGGTCTTCGATGCGGTTCCTGAAAACGCCGTGGTGAACGTTGAGATCAAAGACGTCGACGCCGTCAAGAGAACCGCCGAGATCATAGGGAACAACGACCCATCGAGGGTTGTGGTATCTTCGTTTCTACTCGATGCCCTGAGGGAGTACAGGAAGCATGACCGCGAGACCAGGCTCGGGATACTGATCGACAGGGAGGAGGCACTCGTCCAGCTTCCAACCCTCATCTGGGAACTCAGGCCATGGTCCCTCAACCCGCCTATAGACGCGATGCCCATACTGGGTGTCGATAAGACCATCAGAGCGCTTCGGATGGCAAAAGGTGCGGGACTTGAGGTCATACTCTGGCCCCTCAACGACGATGCCTACTACACCAACGACAATCTGGTTCGCCTCGGTGGGCTCTTTGACGGGGTCATAACCAACGACATCGAGAGGATGACATCCTACCTCAAGGGACTTGGACTCCGGTGAAACCGAATCCCTAATATACCTCTTGCTTTTTCTTCATCCTTGGTGGGTGATGATGGACAGGTACATCCTTTCCCTCGACGAGGGAACGACCTCCGCAAGGGCCATAATCTTCGACAGGAACAGTGAGGTTCTCGGAGTTGGTCAGTACGAATTCCCCCAGTACTATCCAAAGCCGGGCTGGGTGGAGCACAACCCAGGGAAAATCTGGGACGCCCAGCTCAGGGCCATAAAGACAGCCATTGAACGCGCTAACGTAGAACCGGGCCAGATAGCGGCAATTGGGATAACCAACCAGCGAGAGACCACGATGATCTGGGACAAACGCGGTAAGCCACTCCACAACGCCATAGTGTGGCAGTGCCGGAGAACGGCGGAGATGATCGAGGAGATAAAGCTGGAATACGGGGACGTGATAAAGGAGAAGACCGGCCTCATTCCGGACGCCTACTTCTCGGCCAGCAAGCTGAAGTGGCTCCTCGATAACGTTCCGGGCCTGAGGGAGAAGGCGGAAAAGGGGGAAGTGCTCTTCGGAACGGTCGATACGTTTCTAATATACCTGCTTACCGGTGAGCACGTAACCGATTACTCCAACGCCTCAAGGACAATGCTGTTCAACATAAAGAAGCTTGAGTGGGACGACGAGTTACTTGAGATCTTCGGTATTCCCGAGGGCGTCCTTCCGGAGGTGAGAGGATCAAGTGAAATCTACGGCTACACCAAGAAGGATCTCCTCGGTGCGGAGATCCCAGTGAGCGGGGACGCCGGCGATCAACAGGCGGCGCTGTTCGGTCAGGCTGCCTTTGAAACCGGTATGGTCAAAACCACCTACGGAACCGGAAACTTCATCCTCGCCAACACCGGAAAGATGCTCCTCTACTCCGACAACCTCCTAACAACCATCGCATGGGGTCTGAAAGGGAAGGTAAGCTACGCCCTCGAAGGGAGCATCTTCATCACGGGAGCGGCCGTTCAGTGGCTCCGTGATGGGATAAAGGTTATCAAGAGGGCACCGGATACTGAGGAGTTAGCCGCAAGTCTAGAAAGTAACGAAGGGGTCTACTTTGTGCCGGCATTTGTGGGGCTGGGTGCCCCCTACTGGGACCAGTTCGCGCGCGGACTGATAATTGGGATAACACGCGGAACGGGGAGAGAACACCTAGCGAGGGCAACGCTTGAAGCCATAGCCTACCTGACCAGAGACGTCGTCGAGGAGATGGAGAGACTCGTGAGTATAAAGGAGCTCCGTGTTGACGGTGGAGCAACCGCGAACGACTTTCTCATGGGCTTCCAAGCAGATATACTCAACAGACGTGTTGTCAGACCCGTAGTGAAGGAGACAACGGCCCTCGGTGCGGCTTATCTGGCGGGGCTGGCCGTCGATTACTGGGAGAGCCTGAGCGAGATAAAGAACCTGTGGAGGGCGGAGAGAGTCTTCGAACCAAAGATGGACAAAGAAACGCGGGATAGACTCTATCACGGCTGGAAGGAAGCGGTGAATAGAGCGATGGGCTGGGCAAAGGTTGTCAATACTTGACACTCCCACCCCTTATTTTCAAGTTGATGTACATTACAGCACATTAAAACCATGATCATGTCTGTCCTACCCCCTAATGTCCAAATCGGTTCTCTCATTTCCCTAAAGGCAAACTAAAGGCAGGGGAAAGCTTTAAAACGGATAAAACTCTTTCTCGATATGAATTGGAGGGAGAAAAATGAAGACCAAAGTCGCCATCATAGGCGCCGGAATAAGCGGCGCGAGTATAGCACGCGTTTTGAGCAAGTACGAGAACCTTGAGGTGCATCTAATAGAGAAGGCCCCCGATGTTGGCTGGGGCGTCAGCAAGGCAAACACCGCGTTAATCCACGGCGGTTACGACGATGACCCGGAGAAGTACCCGACGAGGGCAAAGCTGTGCATAAGGGGAAATCGGCTCTGGCACCAGTGGGTCAAGGAACTTGAGATTCCGCACGTCTGGAACGGTGCCCTGATAGTTGCGTTCAAGGATGAGGACTTTGATGAGCTTGAAAGGCTCTTGGAGCGCGGAAGGAAGAACGGCGTTCCCGAGATGAGAATCGTCGGTAAGGATGAACTCTTCCACCTCGAGCCTAACCTCACCAAGGACGCGATTGGAGCGCTGTGGGTTCCAATAGTGGGGCAGATTGGACCGATTCCGGCGGTTATTGCGATAACCGAGAACGCGGTCGCTAACGGAGTCAAGACCCACCTTGAGACCGAGGTCACAGGCATAAAGGTTGAGAACGGTGAGGTCAGGGGGGTTAAGACCGGTGATGGCTTCCTCGAGGCAGATATAGTGATCAACGCCGCTGGACTTTACGCGGACGAGATAGCAAGAATGGCGGGTATAGACTACTTCGAGATTCACCCAAGGAAGGGTGAATACTGGTTGTTCGACGATGATGTCCAGGGACCAAGGAGAGTTCTCTTCCCGACGCCTACGCCAGTGAGCAAGGGAATCGTCGTCACCAGCGAGGTCAGCGGGCACCTCATGATAGGACCGAACGCTCAGGACCTACCACCGGAGGAAAAAGGGAACCTGGCCACAACGGAGGAGGGTCTCGAAAAGGTATGGGAAGGAGCCAAGAGGCTCTGGCCTCAGCTACCACCCCGGAGCAGGGTCATCAGAACATTTGCAGGTCTAAGGCCGGAGCCGACCGGAGGGGACTTTATAATCAGGGCCGAAGGGGAGGTTCAGGGCTTCATCAACGTCGCCGGAATACGCTCACCCGGACTTACGAGCGCCCCAGCTATAGCCTACGAGGTCGTCAAGATAATCCAGCGCGACCTCGGGGTAAAACTGGTCGAGAAATCCAAGTGGAACCCCCACAGGAAGGAAATTAACCACTTCTTCATGATGAGTCCTGAGGGGGTGAACGAGGCGGTAAAGAAGAGCCCTGCCCACGGAAAGATAGTGTGTCGCTGCAACTCGGTCAGTGAGGGAGACATCTTGGAGGCCATAGAGAGGATGAAATTCATCGGCGTGAAAACGCCGAGCGTTGATTCAGTGAAGTTCAGGACGAAAGCCACAACTGGAACGTGTCAGGGTAGCTTCTGCAGGCCCAAAATTGTACAGCTCCTGGGAAGGGAATACGGGGTCGAGCCATGGAGGGTTACGTTGAAAGGCAGAGGAAGCGAGATTGGCGTAGGAGACGTCAAGGTTCTCCTCAGGGGGGATGCCTGATGTTCCCGAGGATTCCGATGTTGAGCTACGACGTGGTTGTTGTCGGCGGTGGGCCGGCAGGGATGGCGGCCGCCGTGAAGGCAAAGGAACTCGGTTTAAGCGTCCTCCTGCTGGACGAGAATGACTACCTCGGCGGGATACTCCCCCAGTGTATCCACCCAGGTTTCGGCCTGCACTATTACAGAGAGGAGCTAACAGGGCCCGAGTTTGCGGCGAGACTGGCGAAGAGGCTGGTTGAGGTGGGCGTCGAGTATAGAACGGCCGCGAGGGTCATTGAAATCAAAAACTACTCGGACCGTGAAAAGGTCGTAGTCTTCACCTCCCCGAGCGGTGCCTACGGGATCTGGGCGAAGGCAGTAATCTACGCCGCCGGTGCCCGTGAGAGGCACGCCTTCGAGATTGGAATCGTCGGCGACAGAGTTTCGGGAATTTATACCGCCGGAGAGGCCCAGACACTCATGGACATCTACGGAATAATGCCGGGTAGGGAGATAGTCATCGTCGGTTCCGGCGACGTGGGCTTGATAATGGCGCGCCGGTTCGCCCTCGAAGGGGCAAAGGTGAAGGCGGTCGTTGAGCTGATGCCCTATCCTGGGGGACTGGCGAGAAACGTCATGATCCTCAGAGACTTCAACATTCCCCTCTACTTGGGCCACAAGGTCATGGAAGTTCGCGGAAGGGGCCGCGTTGAGAGAGTCAAGGTCGTGAAGGTTGACGAAAACCTCAAAGAGATTCCTGGAAGTGAGTTCTGGATCGAGGCCGACACCCTGGTGATCTCAGCTGGATTAGTGCCGAGTGTCAAGAAGCTTAAGAGAATAGGGGTCGAGATCGACCCTGCGACCGGTGGGCCGGTCGTGAACGAGAAATTGGAGACCAGCGTTCCGGGGATCTTCGTAGCGGGCAACTCTCTCGTTATCAACGACCTCGTGGACTACGTTGCGGAGCAGGGTGAACTGGCCGCAAGAAGTGCAAAGGAATTCATCGATGGGGGAGGAACCGAGAGCAGAAGGTGGGTGAAGGTTGAGAAGGGCGAGAACGTCCGGCTGGTTGTTCCCCATTATCTGAGCGGTGACCGCGATGTTTACCTGTATCTTAGGGTTTCGAGACCGATGGAGGACGTCGAAGTGAGGATTCCCGAGGTGGGAAAGAAACTTCGCCTGCCTGTTGTCAAGCCTGCCGAGATGGTGAGGGTGAAACTCCGGGCTGAGGAGATACGAAAAGAGGGGAAAAAGCTCACGGTGGAGGTGATCAGGGCATGACAACTTACCGCTTCACATGCATCGTCTGCCCCCTCGGCTGTTCTATAGAGGTGGACGTGGAAAAGGGTAGGGTGAAGGATGTCAAAGGATGTACATGTCCAAGGGGGGCAGAGTGGGCGGTTCAAGAGGTCACCAACCCCCAACGCATCGTCATGAGCGTCGTTCCCGTCGATAATGGTGCCCTACCCACGGTAAGCGTCAAGACGGAGAAGCCCGTTTCTAAGGACAGGATTCCCGAGCTTATGGAGTTCCTGGCGGAACTGCGACTGGAGGCGCCCGTGAATATAGGAGACACTGTGGCCGAATGGGAAGGGGTAAAAATAGTGGCGACGAGGGGTGCCTAACCCCTCACCAGAAGATATCTTCGAAGTTCCCAGCACTTTTTATTTCCTTCGGGGATTTTATATTGACCTCTCCGTTCACATCGGTGAGCGCCGTGGATTGATGGATGGTTAAGTGCGCCACGACAGTTTCTCCGGGGGAGAATCCGAGCGTCATGGTGAGGTCCATGTACACCTCAATGAAAGTCGGGGTCCCATCTTTCCGAAGATGAACCTCCACCCACCCGGAGTTTGTGGTCACGTTTATCCTGTCGGAGGCCGAACCCCAGGTCTCGTTTAGATACCCAGTCTGATTGGTTGCGTTTATGAATTCCCAGAACGTAACGTTGACGCGGAAAGCGTAACCGTCAGCCAGCTTTTTGATGGTCACGTTCTTGCTCCTGAGGAGGTTTTCAATGTAGTTCACGTTGAGGGAGCCCTTGGCCTGCCTGTAGAGGTCATCGTTACGGGGAACGTTATACCATTTCCCATCGACCTTGAAATATGCGCTGGTGCCGTTGATGAAGTAGGGCCAGTTCACGTTGATGTTCATTCCCATGGTGTGCATCTTGAGGCTTATGTTGCCCGCCTCAATGCCGGCGCTCTTGTTGAATGCCCCAACTGCTCGGCCGGACATCGTCATGTTAACAGTCCTGTTCGTTGAAGGATCCGTGAAGTACATGCTCATAGAAAAGTTCTGATCGTATCTGGCAGTTTCAATGTTTCCCAGGGCCGTTAGGACTTTCTCCTTCGTTAGCCCAACACCGTTTCCTATACATCCACTCGCCGCGATCACAATGCCTAGCAGGAAAAGTGCTATCAGCTTCTTCATGGCACTACCCCCAATAGTTTCACAAAAAGAATCACAGCCTCGCCTTAAATACTTTTTCTATTCAAATTTTGCATACTATCAAACAAAGTTAGCAAAAAATGGATATTACAACCCTCCAAATTTCTGAAGGAGTATGCGAAGGTCCGTCCTAAGGGGCTCGCTGGCTTTCTTAATCTCTTCCTCAAGGAGGGTGAGGAATTCTCCCTCATCCGCGGCTTTGTCCCAAATACCTCTAACGAGCTTTTCCACCTCCTCGTAGTACTCTAGATAAGGCCTCGCCTCAAATAGGGCATTTTTCAGCTTTTCATTCACGTCCACCACCCCTCATCCAGTAGTACCAGAACTTCATGGCATCCTCTTCAAGACCCACTATCATTAAATACCTGATTATCGCCACATTTATGAGCAACAGGAGAATCAGGAGAATGTTATACGCGGGTATCGCATAGCTCAGGAAAGCAAAGTAGTCCCACATAAAGTGAAGAACAATAGCCATGAGAAAAAATGAACCCAGATTAACTTGTTTCCCTTCAGCCTTCAGCCCGTAGCCAACGCCGATAACCGCGGTCCATGCAGCGTGGGCAAAGGGTGTTAAAAACGCCCGCATTATGGTGACGTGAACCCCGTAACCCAGTCCGTATAGAAAGTTCTCGGTCGCGGCAAACCCGAGGCCTGCGGCAGCGCCGTAAACCAGACCATCCATTATACCGTCCATTTGCCCCATCCTAAAGGGCAGACGAATGGCGAGGGCCTTGGCAGGTTCCTCTACAACACCAGCAATCAGTGCAACGTAGAACGCGCTCACAGGGAGAAGCGGCCTGAGTGTACCTCCGAGGGTCAGCACACTCTCCACCAGATAAGCTACTCCAGCCGAGAGCGTAGCACCCAGTAGGAAGGTCCCTATGACGTATCTCTTCGGCTCCGGTTCGAAGCGGTCCTCATGATAGAAGTACCACAGGAGTGCCAGTGCCGGCCCGTAAGCGAAGAACACGAGTGCACTGAGTACGTTCATATCCTCACCACCGAACATACGCCCTCAGGGTTTAAAGCTTAACTCATCATAAAAAGTTCCCCATTCAGGCCCTCTCCATTTTGATCCTCTCAATAACATCAAGGATGCTCCATAGGTCCCGTATCACGTGCAGATGCGGGATCAGTGCTAGGTGCTCCCGCTTCTTCTCTATGAACCTCGCCGTGAACGGGAAGTAATACCAGACATACTCGGTGTTCCCATCACCGTGCCCGATGAAGCGCCAGGGCTTGTCGTCCACCCATACAAAAGTCTCGTCCCCATACCTCTCCCGGACGGCATTGAAGGCCTCATCAAGTGTTATCCCGTGACCAAAGACCACCACGTCATCGAAGAGATCGTAGACCCCCATCTCCCTCAACCTTCTGATCTTCATGCCCTCTATGAAGTCCTCCGCCGAGAATGAGATGACCGTGTGGCCCTCCTCCTTGAGCTTTCTGAGCAGTGCGGGAGCGTCGTCTATCGGCCTCGTCAGCTTCGTCCTCTCCTCGAACCAAGTCTCAAAGAACTTCGTCCTGAGAAAGAACGGTGGCTTTGACCTCCCCCTGTGGCTCCCAAATGCGGGCCTCTCAAACTGGAGCTCTATTCCGGTTAGCATCTTCGCCCACAGGCCCTTACCTGGGAGCCAGCGGGAGCGTCTCTGAAGAGCACGCTTAAAGGCCTCCTCGATGCACCAGTAGGTATCCGCTATCGTTCCATCGAAATCGAACGCTATTATCACCTTGAACCACCCCCAAAGGTCAGGTAGAACTGTCCGGCGTTGACGTGATCGGACATGAAGTCATCCATTGTCCCGTAAGCCCATATGACACGGAAGCTCTCGTTCAGCGGCACGGAAAAGTCGTAGGGGTCACCGGTATCAAGCTTCCTTGAGAACTCAACCACCGTAAAGTCCCCCCTCACGTCCACCGTAGGAGATGATGTCCTCCATCCCTCCATAAGTTGTGTCGGGATTGTGAGGGCCGGCGAATCCCGTGGAGTAGTCATCGCGTATCCTAACCGTCCCGTTTGGAAGGACGTAAGCTATTACTATATCCGTGTTTTTCATGCCTTGGCTCCCACCGAAGCCAATCGCGAGCCAGCCCCTGGTCCGGGCCTTCATCCCGACGAAGAGCGTACCGTTCTCAACCCGGAAGAACGCGGTGAAGTCCCCGGCGCTGAAGTTGTATTGGTACTCACCATGTTTGATTACACCGTCGGGATTCCAGGGGACGGGGGTCTCGCTTTGCCCGGAGGGTTTGACCCCCCCTATGCAACCGGCTACGATCACCATCCCTATGATAACCATCAAATTAAGAATTTTCCACCTCCTCATGTGTTTAGCGTAAAACTCGTACTTTTAAAGTTTTATCACAGTCACAGGCGGCGGGAGCCTAGTGGATACGAATTCCCCCTCATTGGACATCGGCACAAAGCATATATTATCTCCATGACAATTCCCAGTGACTACCCTTAAAGGTTTGGAAGGTGAGAAACATGGGAAAACACTACCTCCCTAATGTACCTCATAAGGAAGAGATGCTCAGGGAGATTGGTTTCACAACTATTGACGACATTTTCTCCGACGTGCCCCCAGGCATGGCCAGGGAGTTCAACCTGCCGGAGGCTAAGGGTGAATATGAAGTTTTTCTCGAACTCAACAAGGTTCTCTCCAAGAACAGAACCGTTCTTGAGATGCCTAGTTTCCTCGGAGCCGGAACGTACTTCCACTACGTTCCAGCCCACGTGAAGTACCTTATCGAGAGGAGCGAGTTCCTGACCGCTTACACCCCATATCAGCCCGAGGTAAGTCAGGGCATGCTCCAGGCTCTCTTCGAGTACCAGAGCCTCATCGCGGAACTCGTTGGCCTTCCGATAGTCAACGCCTCAATGTACGACTGGGGGACGGCCATGGCCGAGGCGGCCCTGATGAGCGCTAGGGTTACCAGGAAGAGCAAGTTCGTGGTTCCGAAGGCCCTCAGCCCGGAGAAGAAAAAGATCCTCCACACCTACACCACGGGCCCTGGGGTTGAGGTAGAGTACGTGGACTGGAATGAAAACGGCCAGGTGGACTTAGAAAAGCTTAAAGAGGCAGTTAACGGCGCCGCCGGGGTATATGTGGAAGTTCCAAACTTCTTCGGGATGCTTGAGGAAGAGTTCACAGCCATCGGCGAGATAGCCCATGATGCGGGAGCGCTCTTCGTTGTTGGCATCGATCCAACGATCCTCGGTGTGGTGGAGGCACCGGGAGAACTTGGAGCCGACGTCGTCGTTGGTGAGGCCGCGTACTTCGGCAACCCGATGAACTTCGGTGGACCCAGAGCCGGAATCTTCGCGGTGAGGAATGAGAGAAAACTGGTAAGGCAGATGCCCGGAAGGGTAATTGGCATGACGAAGACGGAAGACGGAAAGAGGGCCTTCGTCATGACGCTGCAGACGAGGGAGCAGCATATCAGGAGGGCCAAAGCCACCTCCAACATCTGTTCGAACGAGGCCCTGGTGGCGGTTGCAGCGGGCATACACCTCGCGACCCTCGGCCCAAGGGGCTTAAAAGAGCTGGGGGAGATCATCCTAAAGAACACCGCCTACCTCAAGAAACGCCTCGGAGAGGTCGCCGAGATTCACTTTAAGGGGGTCAACTTCAAAGACGTACCTGTCAAGTTCGAAGTTCCCTACGACGTGATCCATGAGCGGCTGCTTGAGAGAGGAATCCATGGCGGGTACTACCTGGGCAGACACTTCCCGGACCTTGGAGAGACGGCCCTCTTCGCAGCAACTGAAACGACGAGGCGGGCTTGGATCGACAGCCTCGTTGAAGCGCTGAAGGAGACGATAAACGAGGCGGAACTGTGAGGTGGTGAAGATGTTCAGGCAGGCAAAGTGGGACGAACCGACGGTTTTTGAACTCTCACACCCCGGAAGGATCGGTTACACCCTACCCGAGCCCATTGGAGACATTGACGTTGAGATCCCTGAGAATTTGAGGAGGAAGAGCCGGCTTGACCTTCCGGAGCTGAGCGAGCCCGAGATAGTGAAGCACTACACCCGCCTAAGTGAGATGAACTACGGCGTTGATTCCGGCATCTACCCGCTCGGCTCGTGCACCATGAAGTACAACCCCAAGATAAACGAGGAGATAGCTTCACACCCCGGGGTTGCATACATCCACCCTTACCAGGATGAGAGGACCGTCCAAGGAGCGCTAAGGATAATGTGGGAGCTGGAACAGTGGTTGAGGGAGATAACCGGTATGGACCGTTTCACCCTCCAGCCGGCGGCCGGAGCAAACGGTGAGTTCACCGGCGTTTCAATAATTCGGGCTTACCATCTCGACAGGGGGGACACCCAGAGAATGGAGATGCTCATCCCGGACTCCGCCCATGGAACAAATCCGGCGAGCGCAGCGATGGCCGGCTTCAGGGTCATCGAGATTCCTTCCAACGAGAACGGCACGGTCGATATTGAGGCTCTGGAGAACGCCGTGAGCAAGAGGATGGCCGGCTTGATGCTCACCAACCCCAACACCCTCGGCATCTTCGAGGACGAGATACTGGAGATAGCTGAGATAGTCCACAAAGCCGGGGGGCTTCTCTACTACGACGGTGCGAATCTCAACGCTGTC
>NZ_JALSLB010000060.1 GCF_026988555.1 Thermococcus sp.
ATCAGCGTGAGATGGCGGTTAATTGCCTCCTTCGGAATTACCCGCAGTAGAGCCGCACCCAAAACTATCGCGGGCAGGCTGCCTGCGAAAAGCCTCACGGTTATATCGGCGCGGACGTGGCCCCTCCTCCCGTGGAAGAAGGCCCCGAAGACCCTCGTGACTGTTGCATATAGCAGGTCTGTTCCGACCGCTGTCAACGGCTCGACGCCGAGGAAAATAAGTGAGGGTGTCATCAGGGCCCCGCCGCCGACCCCCGTGAGGCCAACGAGGAAGCCAACAAGGAAGCCCAGCCCGGCAAAGGTGGCTTGCAATGCCCTCCCCCCGGTTCAGGGCAGGTAGCCGAGCTCCCTGGCCTTTTCTATTACCGCCTCGACCTCTTCCTCCGGCGTCATCTTTGAGCTGTCCACCCTCACCTCCGGGTTTTCGGGCTCCTCGTAGACGCCATCGTAGCCCGTCAAACCTTTTATCTCTCCCCTAAGGGCTTTGGCGTACAGTCCCTTGGGGTCGCGCTGGATTCTCACCTCAAGCGGGGCGTAGACGTAGACCTCGATGAAGTCCTCAATCTCCTTCCTCGCGTACTCCCTAACCGCTCGATAGGGCGAAATCAGCGAGACTATTGCTATTACCCCGTTCCTGCTGAGGAGCTTGGCCATGTGGATGACAACGCGGTTGTGCATCTCCCTCGCTTCCTTGCTGAACCCCAGCTCCGGGTACAGCGTCTTCCTTATCGTGTCCCCGTCGAGTATCTCAACGCGGTAGCCCATTTCCCTGAGCTTCCTCGCGAGCTTTACCGCCAAAGTCGTCTTTCCGGCGCCGCTCGGCCCCGTGAGCCAGATTGTAAAGCCCTTTTCGAGGTTTTTGAGCCCCATCAAATCACCCCAGTGCTTTATAAAGAACATAAACACCCAGTAAGAGCACGAATGCGCCGATAATTTTTCTTAGCTGTGATTCTCCGATGAATGTAACTAAACGGGCTCCTATCAAAACACCGAGCAATCCTCCGAGGCAGAGCATTGCGGCGACACTGAACAGTACATGCCCCGTGATGAGGTATGTGAGTGCGGCCGTGCCTGAGATTAAAACCCTCGCAAAGAGGGAAGATCCCACAACTTTTTTTGGCAGTGCCCCTAATATTATCAGCAGGGTAACTCCAACGGGACCCCATCCCGTCCCGAGAAACCCCTTCACAAAGCCCGCAAGGAGCCCTATGAAGATGGCGTAGTGGTATCCTCTGTTGTGATCCACATCAATGATATTTCGGGGGATAACAGCAAGCAGTACAATCCCTGCGAATATTTCATAGATGCCTATGATGATCTTCGAGCTTTTGACTGGGACATATCCAGCAAGGTATGCTCCAAGGAACGCTCCAATAATTCCGAAAAGAAGGGAAGTACTGAGTTCTTTTTTGAAGTTTCCCCTGCTTTTGTGCACGATTCCCCCCGCAGTGGAGGTTACGACCTCGCTCGTGAGAACACTGCCCTTTGCCTCCATTGGATCAACGCCCGAGAGGATCAACAGAGGCACAGCTATGGCTCCGCTTCCGCTTCCAAAGGCACCGAGGGCGATTCCCGCAAGGAGCCCGGTAATCACATTGCCAATCATGGTTTTCATCTCCGGTGGTTGAATTACTAAAGGATGCTCCTCCCGTGCATTTCCGCCAGCGGCTCCTCTACTCCGAAGAACCTGAGCACCGTTGGAGTGAAGTCATAGATGGTCAGCTGCGTTGCCTTGCTCTCGTCGAAGCCCGGAAGATACATCGAGAACACCCCGAACTCGGAGTGGTTGGCATCGTCGGGCCCGGTGTCGTTCTCAGGCAGGTAGTTGCTCGGGTGGCCGACGGTTCCTGCCGCGCGCCAGTTGAGGTTGTCGAAGTAGACCATTATGTCCGGCTTGCTTCCCTTCGCTATCGGATAGATGTCCTCGGGGTAGAACACCTTCGTATCCCACCTCTCGCCGTTCGGGCCGCGTATTGACTTTATCTGCTCGGCAACCTCGTCCCTTACCTTCTCGAACCTGGAGAGCGGTATCTTTCCGGCTTTCTCCCTTCCAAGGACGTTGAGGAAAACGCGCGAGTAGTAGCCGCCCCAGCCCCAGGCGGTGGTTTCCTTCCAGTCGACCTCAAGGCTCTCAAAGCGCTTGACCTTTCCGTCGTGGAGAACCTCGGGGTTCTTCACCTTCAGCAGGCCCTCCTCGGCCAGCCACTGGTTGACCGCGAAGTTGCCGTGCATGGCCTTTATTCCGTGGTCGGAGACGATGAAGACAGCCGTCTCGTCGAGGTCTATTAGCTTGAGGGTCTCTCCTATCTCCCTGTCGAGGAGCCTGTAGTAGTCTGGAATGACGTTCTCGTACCTGTTTCCCTTACCCGGGTAGAGGTGGTGGTTTTCATCAAAGTAGCGCCAGAAGGCGTGGTGGAGCCTGTCCAGGCCTATCTCGACGAAGTGGAAGTAGTCCCACTCCTTCTCCTGGATGAGGTAGCGTATGACTTCAAAGCGTTTCTCCGTCATCTCCCAGAGGCCTTCCTTGACCTCATCCTTGGCTTCCCTCCTGAAGGGGACGTCGAAGATGTACTCCCCAACGAGCCTCTCGATCTCGCCCTTCAGCTCTTTTGGATAGGTGTAGTCCACGCTTGCATCTGGCGTTATGAAGCAGCTCACGAGGTGGCCGTTGATCGGCTTCGGCGGGTAGGTCGGAGGAACGCCCACTATTATCGACTTCTTTCCGCGCTCGCCGAGGTAGTCCCAGAGCGTCTTTTCTCTCACCTTTTTGCTATGGGCTATCCAGTAGTCAGTGTAGGAATAGCCGCTCCTGTGCCTGAAGCCGTAGAGGCCGAGCTCGCCCGGCGTCTTGCCGGTGACCATCACCATCCACATGGGGATGGTTATCGCTGGAATGCCGGTCTGCATCGGGCCGTAAACCGACTTTTCGAGGAGCTTCTTCACGTTGGGCATGTCGTCTATGAAGCGGTTGAACAGCAGCTCCGGCGGGGCGGAGTCGAGGCCTATGACGAGGACCTTCTTCGTCCGCTCCATTCCCTCCTTAACTTTCCTTTCAAACTCCATTCTCCTCACCTCAGGTATTCCTCAATGATCGCCATTACATCCCAGATTTTATCCCTCTCGCAGACGCAGCCGAGGACTTCCCTCTTGCCGCCGGCGTTGGCTCCGAGGGTTTTAATGCGTTCTATTATTTCGGCCACCTTTATCCTCTCCGCTTCCTTTGCGGAGATCCTAAAGTACACCTGGCCCTTCCCGTGGAAGTTTCCGTTGATGACCACCGCGCCCCTATAGTTCATCTCCCAGACGAGCTTCCTCGCGACCTTTGAGATAATGTTGAAGGGGCTCTCGAAGTGAACGATGGCGAAGCCGTCCCGCTCCTCGGCGTTTGAAACTGCCCCCTCGATGGCCTCCCTTATGGCTTCCGCCTTCTTCACCCACGGCTCGTATTCGAGGAGCTCTTTCACCTCGTGGCTTAAAAGAACTCTAAGGGCTCTCTCAACCGCCTCCCGATCCATGGCGATATAGTTGGAGTCGATGAGCTCAACGAGCCTCAGCGCATCTTCCCGTGAGGTTCCCTCCCTTTCCAGGAGCTTTCTGACCCTATCCAGCTCAAAGGCCTTCTTCCCTATATCCCCAACGACACCGAGGGCACTCCAGGCGTTCCATATCCCAAAGTGCTCCGAGACGACGAGCGAGCAGGAGGGGTAGTACTCCCCACCGAGCGAGGGATTCACCTGCTCAACAAGTGGGTTTTTGATTCTCGGCTGGGTGTGGTGGTCTATGAACAGCGTTGGAACCTTGACCTTCTCGACCTCGCTCGGGACGTTGAAGTCTAAAACATAGAGCCTCTCGGCTTTTCCAATGGCCTCCCATATTCTCTCGTCGAAGCGGAACTCACCTATTGGTTCGGTGATGTTGGTGAACTCCCCCAGATCAAGCGCCCTAACCAGCAACGCTGAAGATGTCACCCCGTCGGTGTCCCAGTGGTGGACTATTAGATGCACCTAACTCACCCCGCAAAAAATAATGGGAATCACTCCACGAACGGGTTCTCGAAGCTCCTCACGACCTCGAAGACCTCAGGCCTCATCATGTACTCCGGCGGCTTTTCGCCGGTCATTATCATCTTCCTGAGCTTGGTGCCACTTATGTGGATGTGGAACTCCCTGTCATGGGGGCATATCTTCGCGTTGACCATGCCTCCGCACTTCCTGCAGTAAAAGGACTCACGGATGAACATCGGGCTTATTCCCAGGTCAGGGAACTCTCCGAAGAGGTCCCAGGCCTCGTAGGGCCCGTAGTAGTCGCCGACTCCAGCGTGGTCCCTCCCCACTATGAAGTGCGTCGCACCGAAGTTCTTCCTCATTATCGCGTGATGGACTGCCTCCCTCGGCCCTGCATAGCGCATCTCGTAGCGGACTGTCGCTAAGGTCGCCGCGTCCTTGCGATAATAGTGCTCGAAGAGGGTCTCGTAGGCCCTGATTATGACCTCGTCCCTGTAATCGCCCCTCTTTTTTCTCCCGAGGACGGGGTTGATGAAGAGACCGTCGACGAAGGTCAGTGCCGCTTTCTGCACGTACTCGTGGCCGAGGTGGGGCACGTTCCTCGTCTGGAACGCAACGATGGTCTTCCAGCCGCGCTCCTTGAAGAGAACCCTCGTCTCGACCGGCCTGAGGGTGTACTTGGCGAAGGGGTTTGGGAGCTCGTTGAGGAGCTCTATCTCTCCGCCGACGAGGTAGTCCCCCATCTTCATTACTCTTGCGACACCCGGGTGGTTAGCGTCATCGGTCTTGAAGACCTTGACCGCGAATTCCTTCCTGTCGTAGGTGTAAATCTCCTCGACGTGCATCCTCGCTACCGGCAGGTCGTCGTAGTAAAGGAGGATTGCATCACCCTCGTCGAAGGTTCTCTCCCTCACATCGAGCACTATCGGGATCGTCCAGGGCGTGTCGTCGCTCAGGCGCATCGTGTATAGAACGCTCTCGAAGTCGTCGCTCGTGAGGAAGCCCTTGAGCGGCGAGTAAACGCCGTGCGCGATGTTCTCTAGGTCTATCGCTCGGCCGTGCTCGATCTGGACACGCGGGTATTCCTCCTGCTCGCTCAGAATCCTCTCACGGGTTCTTTCAGCCACGAACCTCCTGACGAGCCTGCCTCCGTGGGGCTTTGAGACCATGGTATCACCTCAGAACGGGAGGGCCTCAGTCGAGGTAGCCGAGGGCGCGAAGCCTCTCCTTGACCTTTTCTTCCTCCTCTTCGGTGAAGACTTCCTCCTTCTCCTCCTCTTCGAGGCTCGCCAGAACCTCGCGGAGGACGTAGGTAACGTAGTCCGAAACCGAAGTGAACCCTGTACCCTCTATTCTGGCCTTGATCTTGTCGTAAAGGGGCTTTGGTATAGAAACGGTCGTGTACTTCTTCTCCTCAGCCATGGCAAACACCTCCAGCCTTAATTATATTTAATTACATTTAATTAAACGGAGAGTGGAGAATATAAAGCTTTCGAAAAGAGATGAAATCTGAAACATTAATCTAGTTTCCAGCGCCAGATAGTACATCCTCGATCCTGAAAACTCCTCTGTCGAGCACGGTCTTCTTCCGGACGTAGGTATAGCGGACAACGACGCTCCCGTTCAGGTTCTCTGGCAGGATAAACTCGTTCTTCCCGTGGACACCGTACCATTTCTTGAAGACGAGAGTGCCGTTGTCGAGGAACCCATAGATGCCCAATCCAGTCCCAGTGGCGTTCGTGAACTTCAACACCACGGAGCCATTCTCAGCGGTAACCACCACGTTGGGGTGATTAAACCGGAATATCTTGAGAATACCCCCGTCAGAATAGACGAGGCTGTAGTTTGTAAGGTTATCTGTGAACATGAGTCTCGCCAGTGGCGTTTTGAACGTTTTCGTGTTCATCAGTACGGCATAGCCATAATTTAGGTTGACATAAACGTACGCGTTTTGATTCACCATTCTTCCCGTGGAGAACCGCCTTAGGGAGTTTCCAGCCTCCAGATAGAGCTCCTTCGGTTCAAAGGACGACGCCCCCACTCTCACAATCGCCTCAGGCGCCCCCCGGCCGGGTTGGAGAAGGATTGAGTAACCCCCATTCGAGAACATCAAGACGTTCCCGTACCTTCCGGAGAGAGGCATCAGGACGAAACCATAATCCGCTGGGGAAACCCCGGCCGTCTCAAGCACGGCCCCGAACTTTAGGAGGGTGTCGTACGAGACGGTAACGTAGTCAACCCCCCTGGCCATCAGCTCACTTGGTTTTCTGAGACCGAGGTAGTACTGTGCAACCCATCTGTTCGGGCTTCCCTGCGCCACCGGCGCCCGGTTGGCATAGTACGTCACCCAGTGCCCGTGGTCCCACCAGGTAATGATGACATCGTTTATGTTGGAATGCTCGCCTAGATACGTCAGACCCTTTACCCAGTACCCGTTGACGAAGGGCCTAGCGTCGAGTGTGTTCTGAACCCCCTGGGTTGCGGTCACCAACGGCACCAGGAGGATCAAAGATGCCAAGAGAAGGGACCCCACCCTTTTCCTGTTTACCACAGACCTGAGGGATTCGTAGAGTCTGATGCTCCCGATGCCTGCCGTCAGTGCAACGGCAATGGACCCCATGAATAGGAACCTCGTCCAGAGGAACACCATGGGTCCGACCACGAGGAGAAGCCCTAAGATGAAGAAGTCCCTCATCCTGATCCTCTCTGGAGTGAAGCTCAGAAAGAACGCGGGCACCATCAGGAGAGCGGCGCTGTAGGCGGTCCATGCGGCGCTGAATGTGGTTCTCTGAGTTTCGGCTATGGGGGCGGTCGGGAAAAGCTGGTGGATTAGAGTATCCACACGCCCGTAGTACCTCAGTCCCACGACCATAGCGGCGGCGAGCCCTATGCCAGCTATTAGTAGCCTCCACCGATCCCCCCTGACGAACCTTGAGAGCATCATTAGGACCATGATCGTTGCGATTGCAGCGGGAACGGCGTACCTGAGGAAGGCGAGAAGGAATGCGTCCCTGATGAGGCCGAAGTGCAGGCCGAATTCCTTCGCAAACTCCCTGCCGAGCCAGCGGTCAGCCCCCACCATCCCGTAGTTCAGGTGCCCCCCTATTGAGTTAGCTAGAAGGGCCCCAAAGGCGGTGGAAGCCGTGAGAGTGAGGGCATCCTCAAAATACGCGTTCTCCCGGAGGATGAATGCACCCAAAGCCAGTGTCAGGGCACTTCCCAGCAGGAATGCAAATATGGGATAGTAAGCCTGCCAGAAGGCTGCGGCAAGGCCGCTTGCAAAGAGTGGTATGGTATAAAACAGCAACCTCCTCCGGTTCCTCCTACCAGACGAGAGCGCGAGACTCACACCAAACAAACTCACACTGTACCAGAAGAGCATATAATTGTCGCCCCTGTAGTACCCTGCCATCGAGCGGAAAACGTGCCCGAAAAGCACGGTTAGGAACAGTGAAGATAAAAACGCTTCCTCTCTACCATACAACCTCAAAACAGCCAGATAAAGGAAGAGCACCGTTAGAACGCCAAATATAACGGGGGTTACCCTGAAGGAGTTGTAGAGGGAGACTCCAAATACTGACAGGATCCTATAAACGTAGGCCGGTGTCATCCAGAG
>NZ_JALSLB010000061.1 GCF_026988555.1 Thermococcus sp.
TGAAAGAGACGATCACTAAGATAATCAAACATTTAATTGAAAGAGGCTTTCCAGGAGCCGCTATGGAAGTTTTGTTAAGTAATGTGAATCTTTTCGACATCCATGAAAGAAATCAACTTAGCTTTGAGATTCTCTCTGCAATGGCTGAGATTAGCCAGCCAAAAGTGAAGGAGAATCTACAGAAAAAACTTGAAGGTTAAACTGAAGAGTGTTTCTATTAACCGATGACAGCTAATTGGCCCTCTTTTCTTAGCTGTTTTTGGATAGTAAAACCTTTTAACTCCTCCTTCTAGAGCAACTTTGAGGGAGGTGGGATGACAGGGTCCCTTTAACCGATGACATCCGCTCCGCTGAAAAGGCCCCTTTGGTCGAAAAAAGGCTTGGGAAGGGAGATTTGGGTTGCGAACCGATGATGAGTGTCATCCCTGCGGAGTGTGCGATGACGAAGTTTTATCCCCACCTGAGGTGGTTCCATGCTTGGATTCCTTAGAAGGAAACGGAAAGAAACCTACGGGCCTTTCGTTTACCTGAGCGAGCCGACGTTGCTCTACAACACACGGACTGAGAGGGCCATCCTTGAGATAGTGATGGAGAAATTGAACTCCAACAACATCCTCGTCCCATCAAAGTATGGGCTCAGGGACACCAGCGGAAGGATAAAGGATGCTGAGGTCTTGGTTGCAGTCGCCCTGCTTGGGAAGTTCACATCCCTCGTCGGCAGGGAGGTTAAGATGGCACGGGAGCTGAACAAGAGAATCTACACGATGGAGGTAGGACGTGAGGGGGATGAGCTGGTGTACCTCTGGGAGGATCGGGTACCCGAGGACGTGGAGTGGCTCGACCCGGATGAAACGATGGACTTCACCAAGTCCTTTGTGAACAGTGAGTTCTCGGATGTTCTGAGGAGGGGCATTTTTGTGGGCAGCAGAAAAAGGGGATGGTAAAGAAATGGCAGTTCAGGCCTTTCTCTCTCCGATGTAGTCACATATGGCCTTGGCAGCCTTCTTCCCATCGCCCATGGCGAGGATGACGGTAGCCTCACCCCTGATAGCATCACCACCCGCGAAAACACCCGGAATACTCGTCATCAGGTTCCCATCGACCACCAGGGTTCCGTTGGGGTTCGTTTTTAGGCGCTTCTCCTCGGTGATGATCTTGTTGGGCTCAAGGCCGATGGCTATGATCACTGTTTCGGCTTCGAGCGTCACGTACTCGCCTGTTCCGACTATCTTCCTCTTTCCGCGCTTGTCCCTCTCGTCCAGAGCCTTCATCCTCTCGAACTTAACGGCCTTGACCATGCCGTCCTCATCACCGATGAACTCCACCGGATTGAGGAAGAACTCGAACTTAACGCCCTCTTCCTCAGCGTGTCCAATCTCCTCGATACGTGCCGTCATGTCCTCCCTTCCACGGCGATATGCGATCGTGACCTCCGCTCCCAGCCGGAGGGCCGAGCGCGCGGCATCCATTGCGGTGTTTCCGGCACCGATGACTATGACCTTCTTTCCGACGGCTACAGGGGTGTCGTACTCCGGGAACTCATAGGCCTTCATGAGGTTAACGCGCGTGAGGAACTCATTGGCGCTGTATATCCTTCCGAGCAGTATCCCGGGGATGTTGAGGAGCTTCGGCGTCCCTGCCCCGGTTCCGATGAAGACCGCATCGTACTCCTTCAGGAGCCCCTCAAGGGTAACCGTTCTACCGACGACGTGGTCAGTTGCTATTCTGACCCCGAGCCTGCGCAGCTTTGCTATCTCCTTGTCGAGTATCTCTTTGGGGAGTCTGAATTCGGGGATTCCGTAGATGAGTACTCCTCCGGGCTTGTGCAGGGCCTCAAAAACCGTGACATCGTAACCCATCTTAGCGAGTTCACCTGCACAGGTCAGTCCCGCCGGCCCTGCACCAACTATGGCAACCTTTCCTTTTCCGCATTCTCTCTCTGAGGCGATCTCCTCCAGGAGCTCATCCTCTATTCCATGCTTCCTTGCGTAGTCGGCCACGAAGCGTTCGAGTTTTCCAATGTTAACCGCGGTCCCAACCTTACCAACAACACAAACACCCTCACACTGATCCTCCTGTGGGCAGACCCTGCCTGTAACGGCTGGGAGGGTGTTGTCGTTCCAGATTATCCGGAGGGCCTCTTTGATGTCCCCCTCCTTTATCTTGGCTATGAAGGCGGGGATGTTGATGTGGACGGGGCAGCCTTTTATGCACGGCGCGTACTCGGGCGGGCACTGGAGACATCTCTCCGCCTCCTGTTTGGCCAACTCGAACGTGTAGCCGAGGTTGACTTCAACGAAGCTCTTGACCCTCTCCTGGGCCGGCCTCTCCGGCGTCGGAATCCTCTCCTTGATAAGCTTCGGCATTCAAATCACCCCCTTCTTCCGGAGTTCTTCAAGATAGCGTTCCTTTGCCAGCTTTTCCTGTTCAAGGAAGCGGTTGGCCCGTTTCAGCACGTCTTCCCAGTCGACCTTGTGAGCGTCGAACATGGGACCGTCCCTGCATGCGAACTTGACCTCACCATCGTAGAGTATCCTGCAGGAACCACACATCCCTGTGCCGTCCACCATTATCTGCCTGACCGTCGTTATCGTCGGAATCCCGTACGGTCTTGTGAGTTCGGCGAGCTTTGCGAGGGTTCCGAGTTTTCCACCGGCGAAGATTATGTCGATCCTGTCCTTCTCGATCAGGTCCTTCACGATGTCGAGGTAGTTCCCCTTCATCCCGATGCTTCCATCGTCCGTGGTTAAGTAGTGCTCATCGGCGACAGGTTTTGCAAGGAACTCCTCGGGATAAACGTTCTGAGCGTTTTCAAAGCTCTGGATTGAGATCGTGTAATTCCCAGCCTCTTTCATGGCCTTCAGCGTTGCGTAGTTCTCCGCCTGCCCGCAGACCGCGTCGGAGGCAAAGACAACGGTTCCGTAGTTCTTCACCCTTATCGGCTTCCCCAGCGGCCCCGTCATGCTGTAAAGCTCATCACCGACCTTGAACTCGTAGTAAAGCTGCAGGCTGGTTTTTCCAAGCTTCCTAATGAACATTCCTATCTTTCCGTTCTCCGCCTTGTACACGGACATTGGAACCCTCTCGCCCCTTTCGTTGGTTATAAACACCACGAATTGACCGGGTTTCCATGCTTTTGCTACGTGCGGCGCTTCAACCTCAACAAAATAATCTATAGGACTCAGGTCCTGTTTGTCAGTGATCCGATACATAGATGCACCACCCCGGACACATGTCCAGTATTGTCCACCAAATGTTCTGAACTTGGGGTTTATAGGGGTTTTTAAAACCAAAGGTGTAAAACTTCTCTCGCCCCCCTCCACCAATCGGGAAAGCCTTTTTAGGATGCCCCCGACCTTTCTTCGGTGATGGTGGTGGTTAAGATACCGAAAAGTCACCCGCGCTACTGGAGTCTCTACTACAGGGAAAGGATCATTGAGGGCATGGAAAAAGGAATGACCGCGAAAGCCGGACTGATCGCCCACGGGCGCGGCGAGGCCTTTGATTATCTCATAGGTGAAAGAACGATAGAACCGGCGAAGAAGGCTATGAAAGCTGCGGTTGCGAAGCTCCTCCTTGCGAAACACCCCGTGGTCTCCGTGAACGGCAACGTGGCCGCCCTCGTCCCTAGAGAAACGATAGAGCTTGCGAAGGCCTTAAACGCAAAACTTGAGGTGAACCTCTTCTATCGCACCGAGGATCGCGTTAAGGCCATCGCCGATGAGCTCAGGAGATACGATCCCGAGATTGAAATCCTGGGTGTGAACCCGACGAAGAGAATCCCGGGCCTTGAGCACGAGCGCGGGAGGGTTGATGAGAAAGGTATATGGAAGGCTGATGTCGTCGTCGTTCCGCTGGAGGACGGCGACAGGACCGAGGCGCTCGTGAGGATGGGCAAATTCGTGATAACCGTTGACCTCAACCCCCTATCCCGGAGCGCGAGGATGGCGGACATAACGATAGTGGACAATATAGTCCGGGCATACCCAAGAATGACTGAGCTGACCAGGGAGATGAAGGACTACAGCAGGGACGAGCTTCTCGGGATAGTGCAGGGGTACGACAATGGAAATGTCTTGAGCGGTGTCCTGGACCATATGCGGAACAGACTAACCAGACTTTCTGAAGGCGGTGTCTGGCGGAAGAAAGAACTGGATTAAAGTTTCCTCTCACTTTTTTCAACGAGCTTCCTGAGTCCCGTCACCAGTTCTCCCTCGCTCCCAGCATGGGACACGATCAGGGGCACCCTCTCACGTTCGGCCAGCTTGACCGCAAGCTCATCTAACTTCTTGACCCCATGGAGAACAACAACGGCCGGTTTGAGCCCCTGAACGCGAACCGCTATCATCGGGCTTCTGCCGGTTGTTACCTTCGTGAAGATAAGCGCCCTCTCCGTTGTCCAGCCGTAGAGCTTGAGGAACTCCTCCGCGGACATCTCGAGGATGGCCTGGATACTGTCCACAACGGTGTACCCGTAGATCCTTCTGTCGAGCAGATGGAGGTTGGCAACCACCTCGCCGTTAACGGCGCTCACTAGGTCCTTTATTGTGACCGGGAGCGCGAACTCCCTGATGTCGAGGATGGCATTGGTGGGAAGCTCACTACCTATCGTCTTGCTGAAGGCTTTGATGACGTTCCCTCCCCTCCTCTCGTCCAGCTCCAGAAGGGCCTCTACGAACTTTCTGATGGTTGAGGCGCCGGGACTTTTCCTCCTGCCTCCCTCGTAGTCGCTTATAACTGAGGAAGAAACGCCCAGGTATTCGGCCAGTTCCGTCTGACTGATGCCGAATATCTCACGCCATTTCCTCATGGTCTTCCCGGGGTCGGAGGAGAGCGTAACTTCGCCTGCTATCCTCTTGGCCAGGGCTTCTTTCTCCTTTTCAAGCATGTTTTAGTGGTGTTCGTCAATCATTATAAATCTTTCGGCAATTGCCTAACAGGTTTCGTGGATATTCTGACAACGGGACGTCCCTCAGGCCGGTCAGGATCACGTTCAGTACTTCCTAGGCCTCATGAGAAACGGGGTTAAAGTGGCGGCGGGCGCGCCCGGGGGTGGGGACCCTCCACCGCCCCCTTCCACCGGGGCTCGCTCACCCCCGCTACCCCACGAGCGCCGAACGTCCCGCCTACCGCTGCTCCCTTCCGGGCCTGGCGGGGTTCGGCGGGCAAAGGGTGTTAGCCCGGCCATCCAGCCGGACCTCACCCACCGCCGGCCCCGTGGGACGAGGGATCACCGTTGTGCCCCGGCTTCCGGGGGCGGCTTTGGGAACCGCCCCCCGGGCTTCGGCCCCGGCATATCGACGGTTTCCGGTTGCAGGGGACGCCGAACCCCCCGGCCTAGCCCGCCGCCAGCTGACTTATCTCTCACCCGATATATAAAGCTTTGGCATTCATGAACCCGATCCACCTTCGTCCCTTCCACACCTTCACGGCAAGAAAAAGGTTATAAAGGGGCTTCAATTAGCACCGTGAGGGTCATCATGAGAATCGTGTTTGACATAGGAGGCTCTGTTTTGGTTCCGGACGATCCGGACATAGATTTTATCAATGCCATCGCGTACGAGCTCGTCAAAATAAGTGAGGACCATGAGGTCGCGGTGGTTGTCGGTGGGGGCAGGGTTTCAAGGAAGTACATCCAGGCCGCGAAGACGTTCACGCCCAACGAGACCTTCAAGGACTACATCGGCATACACATCACCCGCGCCAACGCGATGCTCCTCATAGCTGCCCTTGGCGAGAAGGCCTATCCTTTCGTCATCCAGGACTTCCGTAAGGCCTGGGAGGTCATCCAGCTCAAGAAGATACCGATAATGGGAGGAACGCATCCAGGACACACGACCGATGCAGTCTCTGCTCTGCTCGCCGAGTACCTCCAGGCCGACCTTCTGATCGTGGTCACCAACGTGGACGGCGTCTATGACTCCGATCCTAAAAAGAATCCGAACGCGAAGAAGCTCGACAGGATAACCGTCGACCAGCTGGTGGAGATAGCGATGCAGGAGGAAAGCAAGGCCGGAGGCAGTGGCGTCGTCGATGCTCTTGCCGCCAAGTTCATCCAGCGCGGCAGGATAAAGACCTACATCGTGGGCAAGAGGGACGCCTACCACCTCTTCGACGTGGTCAAGGGCAGGCACAGCGGGACTGTGGTTGAGCCTTGATCTTTATCCTTGTTTTCTTGTAGTGTTTTTGAAATCTGCAGTTAATTTTCAAAGCCAACTTTTTATACATCCTCACCCTTCTTCCTCTGGTGATGTCAATGAAAGTCGTCGTCATCGGTTCTGGAACAGCCGGAAGCAACTTCGCGCTGTTCATGCGCAAGCTCGACAGGAAGGCGGAAATAGTAGTCATCGGAAAGGAAGAGACCATGCAGTACTCGCCCTGCGCCCTGCCGCACGTGATAAGCGGCACGATAGAGAAGCCGGATGACGTAATCGTCTTCCCGAACGAGTTTTATGAAAAGCAGAAGATAAAGCTCATGCTCGGAACGGAGGTCAAATCCATCGACCGCGGGAGGAAGGTCGTCATAACCGACAGGGGCGAAGTCCCCTACGACAAGCTTGTTTTGGCCACTGGTTCAAAGGCCTTTGTCCCACCCATTAAAGGAATCCAGAACGATGGTGTCTTCACGCTCAAGAGCCTCGACGACGTGAGGAAGATAAAGGCCTACATCGCCGAAAGGAAGCCAAGGAAGGCCGTTGTAATCGGTGCCGGTTTAATCGGCCTCGAAGGGGCCGAGGCCTTCGCGAAGCTCGGCATGGAGGTTCTGGTCGTTGAGCTTATGGATCGCCTAATGCCGACGATGCTTGACAAAGATACCGCCAAGCTCGTCCAGAGGGAGATGGAAGCCAACGGCGTTTCCTTCCGCTTCGGCGTCGGTGTGAGCGAGATAGTCGGCAGTCCCGTCAGTGCAGTTAAAATCGGCGACGAAGAGCTTGAAGCTGACCTCGTCTTCGTCGCCACTGGCGTCAGGGCAAACGTCGACCTCGCAAAGGCGGCCGGCCTCGACGTGCACTGGGGCATAGTCGTTAACGAGCACCTCCAGACGAGCGACCCTGACATCTACGCGATAGGCGACTGCGCCGAGGTGATAGATGCCGTAATCGGAGAGAGAACCCTAAGTCAGCTCGGAACTTCAGCTGTGAGGATGGCAAAGGTTGCCGCTGAACACATAGCCGGAAAAAATGTATCCTTCAGGCCGGTCTTCAACACGGCAATAACCGAGATATTTGACCTCGAAATAGGCACCTTCGGAATAACCGAGGAGAGGGCGAAGAAATCTGGAATAGAGATAGCCGTCGGCAGGTTCAAGGGCTCAACGAAGCCCGAGTACTACCCCGGTGGAAAGCCGATAACGGTCAAGGTCATCTTCAGGAAGTCTGACAGAAAGCTCATCGGCGCACAGATAGTCGGCGGCGAGCGCGTCTGGGGCAGGATACTGACCTTGTCAGCTCTGGCGCAGAAGGG
>NZ_JALSLB010000062.1 GCF_026988555.1 Thermococcus sp.
TAACTTTAACACCTTTGAAGTAAAGCACGGAGAAAGGATAATCGACTATCATGAAGAGGATGAACGCCATCACACCCACAACCACACTCTGTACAATGACGCTCTCAAACCCTATGAGGGCTGAGACCACCATGCTCCCAATGAAGCTGATGATGAAGTTCACGAGGGATCTGTGTTTGTGCCTAGCTCCTGAGATTCTCTTTTCAACTATCATCCGCAGGAGGGCCTCAAATCCCTCCTCACTGCCCACCTCAAAACCGATGGCAAACTCGGGCTTCATCAGGTCTTCAACATCAAAGATTTCTCCTGTTGAAAAGATGTAGAATACCCTGCCGAGCTCACCCCTGACTTCCAGAATTGTGATAAAATCGCCCTCTCTGTAGAGAGTCCCCGGATCAGGGTTAATGAAATCCGGATCAGGGTCTGCCAGCATCCTGAAGCTAATTCCCTTTGAGGACAAGTAGGCCTCCACCTCCCGCATGCCGGTGGAGACGTGGTCAAATCGAAAGCAGGCGTAAACACACCTCTTCTTTTTGCGAAAAATGTGGAACTTTCTTTCAATGCTTCTCATATTCCCCCACCATCTCAGCGTTTCTTCTTTTTGTACCCTCTCCTGAATCCCTCTATCAGACCTGAAAGCAGAAAAACCAGAGGAAGGAGATTACTGACCCATCCCGCCTGATCGTTTTTATATCCAAAGTAGCTCAACACAAAAAAGCCTCCCCACAGAATAATCTGAAGAACGGTGGAGATTTTATTTACGCTCCATTTCCTGTGAGCCTTTCCCTCCGCAATCTCTCTGAGAACCGCCTCCAGACCCTTCTCCTTCCCGATTTCATATTCGTATGCCGCTTCCGGTTTTTCAATGTTTTCCACGACCGGAGCTATGTAGAACCACCTGCTCAGCTCATCCCGGAGCTCTATGATATAGACCTTTCCGGAACTTCTCAGAATACCCCTGGAATTTTCAAAAAGGCTGTACTCATCGGGATTCACAAGCCTGACGAAGTGCTTCAGATGCCTCTCCATTTCTCTCGCATATGCACTCATCGGCTGGTTCCGGAGCTCAAAGAGATAATAGATGACTTTCATCTTTTCTGCCATGGTTCCCACGATAAAAGGTAAAACGAGAAATTTAAAAACTTAACTCAACCGCTCAGCTCCTGAATCTTTTTCCTCACGAGCGAGCTGACGAGCTTTCCGTCTGCCCTTCCGCGGAGCCTTGCCATGGCCCTTCCCATGATCATGCCCATCGCTCCCATTCCCTTGGCCTTTATGACTTCTATGTGGGCCTGAACAACCTCATCTATTATCCTCTCGGCCTCCTCCTCGCTGAGGAGCGTCAGGCCCTTCTCCTCAGCCACCTGGGCGGCGCTCTTCCCGGGGTTCCTTGCCAGCTCCTTGAATATCTCCTCGAAGGCTTCCTTCGCTATCTTTCCGTTGAGGTAGAGATCAAAGGCTTCCTTGATGTGCCTATCAGTTATCCTGTCGATGGGGGCCTCCTTCTTCAGTCCCTTAAGGACGACTATGAGGACCGAAGCGACCAAGGATGGTTTTGCTCCAAGTCCTATGATCTCCTCAAACAACCCATCACGTTCATCGTTAATAATAGTCTCTGCGAGGCTTCTGTCGATCCTGTACTCTTTAATGTAGCGCTCGACCTTTTCCTGCGGCAGCTCTGGAAGGCCGGATCTTATACGTTCCTTCTCCTCTGGAGAAAGGAATATGGATGGTATGTCTGTCTCGGGGTACATCCGGGCCTTGCCCGGCAGGGGGCGCATGTACTGGGTGTTTCCGTCCGGCAGAGCCCTTCTCGTCTCCTCAGGCACGCCTTCAATTGCTTCCCTCGCCCTCTTAAGAACCTCGCGGAGGGCGTTCTTTGCAGTCTCCTCCTCGGCCGCGACGAGAACGAAGGCGTCTTCCTTCCCTAGACCAAGTTTTTCGATAACCGCATTAACCTCTAATTCGGTAATTCCATAATTCGGCAGCTCATCGATGTGAAAGATGCCCTTCACGTACTTCTTGGCCCTGTCCGCCATCTCGGTGCCCAGGCGCCTGCCGGGCTGTATCTCCTTCCCGATCAGGCCGCGGAACTTGGGGAGTTTAACGGCGAGAACCCTTCCGCCCTTCTTTACGGTGCGAGCGATTATCTTCGAGCCGGTGTTTTCGAATATCTCGGTGACGTCGTGGAACCCCTCCTTGAGATCTTCGGGTTTAACGCCGCGCTTTCTGAGCTCGTCCCGAATTTTCAGGAGGTTCACCTGCCTCCCAACTTCGCGTTCAACGATTAAGGGGATCATGTCAAGCTCCTGGACACCCTTAATCTCGACCCTTGCCCCACCCCTGATGGAGACGTTCAGGTCCTGCCTGATGGTTCCGAGGCCGCGCTTGACCTTCCTCGTCGCCCTCAGAGCATCGCCTATGTACTTGGCCACTACCTTCGCCTGCTCAGGGTGGTGTATATCAGGTGTTGTCGCTATCTCGACAAGGGGGATTCCAAGGCGGTCAAGGCGGTAGATTACCTCCCTCTCCTTCCTTTCGACGATGCGGCACGCGTCCTCCTCAATGCATATCGTTGGGATTCCGACGCTTCCCCAGGGGGTATCAACCTTTCCGTTCATGGCTATTATCGCCGTCCTCTGGAAGCCGGAGACGTTGGAGCCGTCTATGACTATCTTGCGCATGAAATGAACCTCGTCAACCGGCTTGGCGTTGAGCAGGTATGCGATCTGAAGGGAAACTTCAAGTGCCTCCATGTCCGGTCCACGGGGCGGCTCCTCATCGATGTAAACGAGGTCCGCCAGGTGGTTGTTTCCCTCGTAAATGTAGGTTCGCCCCTTCTTGAATTCTTCAAGTGCCGCCGGATCGATCTCACCAATCTCACTCATCGTCGGGCGCAGGCGCCTCTGGAACTTGAACTCTACATTATCGTTCAGCTCACTGGGAACTGGCGAGAACAGCTTTTTCGTGTCCAGCTGTCTGTGAATCTCAAGGCCGACCTTGAGACCGAGCTTTCTGTAATCGAACTTCTCTGTCATCTTAATCACCTCAGGAACGTGTCAAACCTCGTGTAAGGTGTTATCTCCCCGGCGTAGTTGGTGAGCATCATCTCCCTTGCCTCGCCCGGGTCGTTAGTATGGCCGAGAACCCACATGAGTTTGACGTACGCGGTCTCTGGAAGCATGTCCTCACACGGAACAACGCCGGCTTTAAGCAGCCGTCTGCCGGTGGAGTAGACATTCAGGTTAACGCGACCGTAGATGCACTGGCTCGTCATACAGACCGTGACCCCCTCCTCCGTGGCGCGTTTTAGGGTGTCTATAACGTAGGTGGGTACGTGACCGAGTCCCGTTCCCTCAATGACCAGTCCTTTATACCCCTCGTCAACCAGGAAATCTATTATCCCCGGGCTCATTCCCGGAAACGCCTTGACCAGGGCGACCTTCGTCTCCATCCTGTCATCAACAACGACCTCGGATTTCCCCCTCTTTTTGTGGTCTTCCCCGAGGAATTCAACCTTACCCTCCGGCCACACTTTGGCTATGGGAACGTCGTTTATGCTCCTGAAGGCGTCTCTCCTGCTGGTGTGCATCTTCCGGACTTTGGTGCCGCGGTGGGCCAAGCAGTACGTATCACCCGTCTCGCCGTGCATGACGACGGTGACCCCTCCAAAGTCCGCTGTTGCCATCCTTACTGAACAGGTCAGGTTCATCGCGGCATCACTGCTCGGCCTGTCGGAGCTTCTTTGTGCCCCCACGAGGACCACCGGCTTTGAAAGGTTCCTCAACATGAAGCTGAGTGCCGCGGCGGTGTAGGCAAGCGTGTCGGTACCGTGGGCAATAACGACTCCGTCTTCTCCGGAATTGAGGGCGTCTGCTACCTCACGGGCTACTCTTGCCCAGTATTCAGGTTTCATATCTTCACTCAGGATGTTCATCAGGAGCTTTGGGGTGATGTTGGCTATTTCAAAAATCTCAGGAACAGCCTTGGCGAGCTCTTCCGCTGTGAACGCCGGGTGAACTGCACCTGTTTTATAATCTATCCTGCTGGCTATCGTTCCCCCGGTTCCAAGAATCGTAACGTTTGGAAGTCCCTGCTTCTTGGGGAAAACCTCCTGGAACGAAATGGTTTCGGGAATTCCAGGCCTCTCAATTAGTTCGACACGCTTTATACCATCTATCAATATTCCCACGTTGTATCCGTTGTCCAGTTTGATGGTCAGTGTCTCGCCCTCCGATAGTTCATACGGGCTCATCACCCTGCCCTCGTACACCGTTTCTTCCCCTTTATAGACCTTGACGATTCTAATGTAGTCCCCAACCCGAATGTTGTTCTCGTCCATAAACCGCTCGACCTTTCTCATGCAACTCCCTCCGGCCATATTTGGGAGCCATTAATATAAACCTTGGCTTGGGGGTTCATAACTTGGGCTTTATCCTGAACCTGGGCTCATCAATCCACTCTGATCTGCACCGGGGACATCTGCTGGGAACCTTTATCTCAGGTTTAAAAACGAACCCGCACTTTCTACATTCCGCGGGCTTTACCAGGAGGACTTTGCCCTCCCGTTTCAGTGTCCTTTGAATTGTGTGGAGGTCTTCCAGTACTGTTTTCTTTGCTCCCCTTCCCCTGAGCCCCAGTGCCAGGGTCAGCTCGCTTGGCGCGTAGTCTCTCTCCTCCAAAAGCTTTATTATGCGTGCCCTGCGAGTCATCATCGCATGGGGTTTGGGTGATCATATTAAAAACTTAAGGGCCGGTGAGACCATGATCCTGGAAACTGCTGGGAGAGTTCTCGATGAGCATCAACTGTGCGATCGCTGCCTTGGAAGGCTTTTCGCCAGACTCGGCAGGGGTACCAATGAGGAGAGGGGCAGGGCAATCCGGCTGGTGCTGAGGATGGAGCGGCAGGCTCAGGGGGACTTCCCGGTACTGGGTGGAGAAAAGTGTGAGGTTTGCGGCGGGATATTTGATGAACTTCCCAATATGGCCGGCATCTGCCTGGAAAAAGCCCGGGAGATTGAGTTCTCAACGTTTTGGGTGGGTTCCAGATTTCCCGCTGAAGTTCTTGAGCGGGAGCGTGCCCTATGGGAAAAATACGGAATAGGTACCGCCGAGAGTATAAAGACCGAGTTCAACAGAGAACTCGGAAAGCTCCTGAGCGAGAAGCTTGGAAAGGAACCTTCGAGTGTGGGAGATCTGACCTTTATAGTCAACCCGTTTGGGAAAACCGTGGAGCTCCAGATAAAGCCGGTGTACATCTACGGTCGTTACAGAAAGCTCGTGAGGGGGATCTCACAGACGCCGTTGAAGGGGTACAGAGATAGCGTCTCCTCAATAATCTGCAGGCCCGTTTCACGTGAGGCCGGGGGAAAATGTGTTTTCAAGGGGGCTGGCAGGGAGGACAGTGATGTTAGGATGCTGGGCAATGGAAGGCCATTCATACTCGAGATAAAGAACCCACGGAGGAGGAGCCTTAACCTCAAGTCTCTGGTAGTTGAGATAAACTCCGGGGGCAAAGTTGAGGTTCTGGACGTACGATTTACATCAGGAGACGAGGCAAGGAGGGTTCTAACGAGCAGTCATCGGAAGGAGTACCTGGCCACGGTTTTCGTTGAGGAGGGGGTAAGTCCCAAGGAGGCCGCGATAGTTGCAAGGATGCTTAAGGGCGCTGAAATCCGGCAGAGAACTCCCCGCCGCGTAAAGCGTTCGAGAACAGATAAAACCCGGATAAAAAAGGTGTACCACGCTGAAGTTAGGTGGATGGATGAGCAACGCTTCGAGCTTAGGCTTGTAACCGATGGAGGCCTTTACATCAAGGAGCTTATTTCGGGAGACGAAGGAAGAACGAACCCCTCCGTTAGCGGTATCTTGGACAAGCCGGCGTTGTGCGAGAGCCTCGATGTTATTAACATCCTCGACGACTGAAAACTTTATAAACGCTTCCTTCTGATTGGGTTACGAAGCCATAACAGGCTTAGTCTGTATGCTGAAAAGGCTGTCGTTGAGAACGCTACGACCCTTCGCTTAATTGCGGGATGGGTAAAAGGTTGTGAGGTGATTGAGATGGTCAAAAAGGCGCACAGCTTTAGGAAGAAGACGAGAGGCAAACTCGGCAAGAGCCCGAGGAGGAGAGGTATCCCCCCACTTACTAGGTTCCTTCAGGACTTTGAGGTTGGCCAGAGGGTTCACATAGTTATCGAACCCAGCTACCACAGGGGGATGCCGGACCCGAGGTTCCACGGAAGGACTGGAACGGTTGTTGGCAAACGTGGGGACGCCTACGTGATCCAGATAAGGGACGGCGGCAAGACTAAGACGTTCTTTGTTCACCCCGTTCACCTCAGGCTTCAGAAGGGATGAAGATGATAAGCAGGAAGAAGCTCGAGGAGAGGTATCTCACCATAGCCGAGGCAAAGGAACTCCTCGAGAAGCGCAAGGCCGAGGGTGTTGAAGAAAACCCCGAGGAGCCGATGTTCTATGAAGCCAGGATTAGTCTTGAGCATGCGGAGCGCTTTGTGAAGCTCCGGCCGGAACAGGCAGTGAAGCTCAAGGAAAAACTCATCGGTCTCTTTGAGTGGCTTGATGAGCGCCTTGCCGCGAAACTCGTTGACTTGATGCCGGAGGATTACTTCGACATCCGCATCATCTTCTCCAAGGAGGACTACATGCCTACTCCTGAGGAGGCCGAGGAGATTATAAGGCTCCTCGGTGATTACAGGGAGTGAATCCCCTTTCCCTTTTCTCAACAAAGTATAAAAACTCTGAATCGGTATAGTTTTGGGGGAGAGAAAATGGATCACTACAGAAGGCACTCCTATAGGGAGAGCATCGAGAAGAAGCGGCGGAATATCGAGTATGAGGAGTACGCATACGTGCTGGACTACCTTCCGGAGGGATTTACCGACCTGCGTACCGGAAGAAGGACCGGAAAGCCGGTGGCTCAGGTGATCGGTGAGAAGGCTTTCACGCTCTTGGAGGTGGCACCCAAGACGGATCTAATGCTGTACGAGAGAATATTCGTCGGGAAGGGGCCGCGCGACAAAGTTCTCATGATAAACCGGAAGATCTCCTACGATGAGCTTACCGCGACCGCCAAGGCCGAACTCCCCTACGTCGTTGAGGAAATCGTCAAAAACAATGAGGAGCGCTTTGTCAAGTTCTTCAACCTGGCACCCCCCGTAACCAACAGGTTGCACAGCTTGGAATTGCTTCCCGGTATTGGGAAGAAACACATGTGGGAGATCTTGGAGGAGCGCAAAAAAGAACCATTCAAAAGCTTTGAAGAACTGAAGGAGCGGGTGAAGGGGCTGCCTGACCCCTCTAAAATGATATCCAAACGTGTTGTTGAGGAGATAATGGGCAAGGACCGATACAGGCTATTCGTGGGTCACAGGAGGATATTCAACGTATGAGGGAACGCCTCTTCTCACTTATTTCCAAGTACGGTCTCAAGACCAGCCACGAACTGGGGCAGAACTTCTTAGTAGTGCCCGATGTGGTGGAAAGGAATGTGGAGCGAGCAGAACTCTCGGAGAGGGATGTGGTCCTTGAGGTTGGCCCCGGTCTGGGCGTTCTGACTGACGCGCTCAGCAGGGTTGCCGGCAAGGTCTACGCAGTTGAGAAAGACCCGCGGCTGGTTCGTATCCTGAGGGGGGAATATGGTTGGCCCAACGTGGAGATTATTGAGGGGGATGCGCTGAAGGTTGAGTTCCCCGGATTCAATAAGGTGGTTTCCAATCTCCCATATCAAATCTCCTCTCCAATAACCTTCCGTTTTTTGAAGCATGGATTTGAGAGAGCGGTTTTGATGTATCAGCTTGAATTCGCGGAGAGAATCGTGGCGAAACCGGGCGACAAAAACTACTCACGCCTGTCGTTGATGGTTCAGGCAAAGGCCACTGCGGAGATCGTTGAACGTATCGGCCGTGGTGCATTTTGGCCGCGACCGAAGGTGGATTCGGCCGTGGTGCTGATGGAGCCAAAGAACCGGGCAGATACAGTGGAGCTTAATGAGGATCTTGTAAGGGCATTGTTTCAGCACAGGAGGAGCACCGTTTTAGCTGCGCTGAAAAAGTCCTACCATATGCTTGGCATGAAAAGGGAGGAGTTCAGGAGAATCAGACCTGCACTCGCAACCTTACCCCACGCGAAGAAGAGGGTGTTCCACCTCTCCCCTGAGGAGGTGTTGGAGATTGAGGATGCACTCAGGGACATGGGGGTTATTAAGTCCCCTCAAGGGAGTCCCTGAGTTCCTTAAGCTTCTCATAGTGCCCCTCTTCAATGCGGGCTAGGTGCTCGAAGAGTTCTTTTGTGTCCCCTGACGTTTCTCCAGCAAGGTATGTGTACAAGTCCTTGGCTATCCGCTCACTCTCCATGAGAATTTCTATCAAGTCATCGAGCCGTCCTTTTTTGATGTACTCCACCAAGTCATCCAGGGACAGCTCTATCTCTATGCTGGGGACGTTCGTCTTCACGAGTCCTTCATTTTTGTACCTTTTCTTGTATTCCCTGAGGAGGATCTCGGCATGTTCGGCGCTCTCGCGGGCGAGCTTTTCAAACAGCGCCGGTATTCGCTGGTCCCAGATGTATTCCCGTGTCCTTTTAGCGAGTGCGTTGTAAATCTCCGCCTCATCGAGTTCAGCGCTTATCCAGTAGGAGAACAGAGTTTGACCGTCGAGTTTTTTGAGTTCAGCTACGATCTCGCGTACGGTTCGCTTGTCCTTGTCGGAAAGCCCCCCCTTCATGTGTACCACCAATTACGTCATTCACCCTCTACCTTTTTAAACCCTCTTAAACGAGGTGCTAACATGATAGTGGCCATTGTGGATGGTTATACCGACGAGCCGGCAGGTTTGGGGGTTCCACCGTATCTGGGGATATACCCGCGTTATGCGTATGGCGCCGTAAAAAAGGCTCGAAGAGACGCCACGGTCTTTTATCTGACAATAGATGACCTTCGGGCAACCTTCGAGGGCGAACAGTGGATATCCACCAAAAACAAGACCCCGAACTTCTCCAGAGCGCGGGAAGTCCTCCAAAAAGCTAACCTCATCGTTTACATCGGCGGCCTACATACCCCTGGCAAATATTTATCGGCGGTTCCCTCTCAGATTGAGGAGGTAGCGAGGTTCCTCCGGCCGTTTCAAGGGGTTAAAATCCTGGGCGGCCCGGCGTTCATGGGCTCCGCCCACGCCGGCGGGATGAGGATAACTTCCCGCGAGCTTCTCCTTGCCCAGTCCGTCTTTGATTACATAGTCTACGGTGATCTCGAGGCGTTTCTCTTCGACTACCTGACCAATCCAAGGGATGCGGACCCCTTCCGCTTCAGAGCATATACCGAATTACACGATTATGCAATTATTGGGGCTGAGATCGTCAAACAGTTTCCAGACTACCCCGACTTCATCATCGTTGAGGTCGAAACCCAGCGGGGCTGCCCAAAGGCAATGGGTATAGGTGGCTGCTCCTTCTGCACCGAGCCTGTGCGCTACAGAAACATTGAGGACAGGCCTATTGAGGACGTTGTTGCGGAGGTCGAGGCCCTTTACACACTTGGGGTGAGACACTTCCGGGTCGGGAGGCAGAGCTGTATCTTCTCGTATATGGCCAAACCGGACGGAAGGGTCCCGATACCTAATCCCGAGGCTCTGGAGAAGCTTTTCCAGGGTATTCGCTCCGTCGCGCCCGGGCTTAAGGTCCTCCACGTGGACAACGCAAACCCCGCCGTCATAGCCAACTACCCCAAGGAGAGTGTTAGGATAGCCAAGACTCTGATAGAGTACGGAACCGCTGGAAACGTCGTTGCCTTCGGCCTCGAGAGCGCCGACCCGAAGGTGGCGAAGCTCAACAACCTGAACGCCACCGCCGAGGAGGTCTACGAGGCGGTGAGGATACTCAACGAAGTGGGGACAAAGAGAGGACCCAACGGCATGCCGTGGCTACTGCCCGGGATAAACGTGATTTTTGGCCTTCCCGGGGAGAGAAAGAGGAGCTACGAGCTCACGTTCCAGTTTTTCAAGAGGCTCCTGGACGACGGGCTGATGGTTCGCAGGATAAACATCCGTCAGGTCGTTGTGTTCCCGGGAACCCCCCTGTGGCACATGAGGGACAAAGTGAAAACCGAAAAGCACAAGAAGCTCATCCAGCACTACAAATACAAGATAAGGCACGAGATAGACCTCCCGATGCTCAGGCGTGTTGTTCCCGTGGGAACCATCCTCCGCGATGTCCGTGCGGAAGTCATTGAGAACGGTCTCACTTACGGAAGGCAGATTGGGAGCTACCCACTGATAGTTGGCATGCCCAAAGAACTTAACGTAAACCGGTTTTATGACGTCCTGATAGTGGGTCATGGGTACAGGAGCATAACAGGTGTGCCCATCCCCATAAACATAAACCAGGAGGATCCAAAGGTCCTCCAATATCTCCCCGGGATTGGGAAGAAAAGGGTCGCCAGGGTACTTGCGATGAGGCCGTTTAAGGATAAAAAGGAGATAGCCCGGGTTTTGGGTGAGGGGATAAAATCCATCGAGAACCTCATTGCTCTCTAGATCCGGCTGGCCATGAGAATCCTATTAATTTCTCCACGAGTACTATCTCCGCCCGGAGCGTATCATCGGTTTTGCCCTCTATTACCAGGAGGCCTCTGCGTGGTGTAAAGACCCTGTTTGCCGTGGCCCCCTCTGCTGGCCCGATAAGCAGTACTGCCAGATCGTTTTGGTTCCCCAGTTTGCCCCGCCCTATGCTAAGCTTTGTCATGAAGGTGAGATACGTCTTCCTGTAGCGTAGCCATGTCTGGTTGTAAGCGTACTCTTTCGCTGTGACGTTGTTGTATCCCTTGTCGAGTCCTTCAATGTAGTAGTTCGTTTTGAACACGTTGGCAATCATCGCAGTTACCTCTGAAACCGCTGCCGTTCTGTACTGGCAGTTACCGTTGTAGAGTTCCGGGGTCTGGGTGCATTCCTTGACGGACGGGTCGCCGAGGATTATGGTAAACGAGTCGTAAACGCTTCTTATAGTCAAGTTGAGGTCGACCTCTGGGCTTCCCGTTATGTAACTGTCCACGCTCACGTTGTAAATCCGCGAACCTTCGGGGGGCTTCTGTCCCCTCGCCAGCATCTCCCGGTACCCCCTCTCACTGAGGACGTAGAATCCCTCGGAGGCTGGAGGGCTGATGACTACGTACTCCTCCGAAGCCTTGGGTGTTCCGGGGTGCACGACCTGGGAGAACTGGTGGTACGCGTAGAGGACGTACGCCGTAGGGCTGAGGACGATAATCAGAAGTATACTCAGGGCTATTAGCTTATCCCTGTCCAACGCTAAAACCCCCAGAAGAGAGAATTAAAAGGAAGGAAGGCCTTCAGAGGCCAGCGAGGTACTGCATAAGGGCCTTGGCGGCGACCATGGTCTCGTTCCTGGTGGCACCAGCAACTATGACAACGTCGTAGTTGCCGATGGCTCCCTGGATGTACTCAACGTTGCCGGGGCTGTGGTACCAGTCAACCGTGCTCTTGTTCTCTTCGACGAGATACTTGGTGACGCTGTTGGCAACTGGACCACCGACGAGGATGAGGTTGCTTCCCGGGTCGTTGAGGTTGACCTGGTAGTCCATGATGGTTATCGGCTCGGTGACCGGCTTGATGATGGTGGTGTTGGCGTATATTCCCTCAACGGCGTAGTCACTGTCCGGCAGGGTGCCCCCGACCTTGAGCTCCTTCTCGATGACCTGTCCCTGCTTCTCCTTGAGGCAGATGTAGGCGTAGGCAACGACGTAGTTGGTATCGGTTATGTTGCCATCACCGTTAATGTCGTAGCCGACGTCCTTCTCGTTGAGGGTCTTCATCTCGAACCTGTACATGAGGTTGTACTTGCCGAAGACGTCGAGCGGGTTGCCCTTAAGGACGTCCTTGTTGGTGAGGGTGACGTTTGTTATGTAGGTGCCGTCGGTGTGGATGGTCATCTCCCAGTCCTTACCGTCGTAGCTGAGGACCTTACCGCTTGAGTACTCCTCCTTGTTGACGGTGGCCTTTATGCTGGCTATGAGGTGTCCGTCGATACCGACGAATGTGTCGAGCAGTTCGAGGACGACTGAACCGTCACCGAAGACGTCCACTGGCTGGTTCTCCTGGAGGATTATCTGGTCGCTTGACTGGCCGGTGACCGCGTTCTTGACGGTCACGAGTGCCCTCTGGTCGATTATGCTTATGTCAAGGACGGTAACAACCCAGTTGGTCCCCTGGATGGTCTGGGGCTGGCCGACCTGATACCAGGCGGTACCCTTGTCGAGACCGGCGGTGAAGGTGTCGTTTCCAACGCTGAGGACGTAGAACGTCTGGCCGAGGACGGTAAAGCTCTCACCGGCCTTAACTCCGTCGCTGTAAGTGCTGACTATGCTTCCGCCGTTTGCGGCAACGTTTTCGGCGTCACCGATGTAGTAGTTGGTGACGTTCTGGTAAGCCGCGGGGACTCCCCACTCGGGGTAGGCGTTCCTGGTCTGTTCGGTTGTGGTGACACTGTAGTTGTAGAGTTTGTAGTCGATGAATATGGTGGCGTTTCCGGGGGTTATCTCTATCTGAGCGCTCTGAGGTGGCATGCTCTTGTCCCAGTTGCTCGGGTTGGTTGAGACGAGCTGAAGGTTCTTGAAGGTGATGTGCCAGTCAACGAGCTGCTCGTTGCCGATGCTGTCCTTGTCCTGTATGGTGGTGGTCACCATGCTGTTAGCCGACCAGTCGGCGTAGGTGGCGTTGTACCCACCGGCGCCGTTGTACCAGTAGTCACCTGGAAGCTCGCTGTACTTGGTCGCCCAAGCGGTCTGGTTCCTTATGGTGGTGTAGTTGTAAGCGTAAATGGTCCACATGGCCGCGGTGGCCGGAGGTATCTCCTCCTTGACCTTGACGTAGGCGTTCTGGGCCTCAACCTGCTGGGTGGTGTAGAGAAGGCTTCCAAGGGCAACGGCTATGTCAGCGGCACTGGCAACATCCATAGCTGCGGCGTTGCTTCCCACGACGATTTTAACGTTCGGGGTTCCATCTGCGTTAACGAAAAAGCTCTTCGGTATCTGCGGGACTGTCGGCTGAGCGCTGGCAAAGCCGACGGTTGCTCCAACCATGGCGGCTCCAACTGCAAGGGCCGCGATCTTCTTTATCTTCATTTTCCAAACACCTCCATGTTTGGGTTTACACCCCAAGGTGGTCTAATATATGCTGTCAATGGCATTCTTGCCGTTAAGGGTATATATACTTTTCGCTTTCAGACCCTTTCTAAAGCAAAAATAAGCACGATTATTGCCGTAAAAATAAAAGGGAGCTTAATTAAATGACTACAGGTCATTCGCCTTTTGCCGATAATATCATGGATTCAGCTTGAACTCTGTGTTCTTCCTCTCCTTAAGCTGCCGCTGTATCGGTCTCGTGAGAAGCTCGTTGACGAAGCTGGAGAGGTCAGTTAGGGTGTTCTGAGCCTCATTGGCTAGTATATCCACGACCTCCGGTTCGAGTATGGATATCGCAACCGGGGCGTACTTGGCCGTCAGCTGGAACAGGGTCTCCAGGGAAGACACGAGTTCCGCGGCCAGCAGTCCTTTGAATCGGCCCTCCTCCATCTCTCCCTGCACCACGAGCTTGTTCACCCTGCAACCTTCGACATCAAAGGCCTTTGCCATCGTGGTCTCAATGGCCCCCTGGCTTTCTCCGAAGACCTCTATGACGAAGCGGTAGAGGATGCCCCGATCTCCCAGGATAAACTCCTCTATCTCCTCCCTTTCGTACCCTATACGGGGTGCGGGGACGTCTTCCAGTTTGGGATAGACCGCGAGCCCTCCGAACTCCTTCATCAGTTTTCCCATTACAAGTGACACATCCCCGAGGATCTTCATGAGCTCCTTGGACTCCAGCTCTATCTTCCCTGGCCCGAGGACTTCAACCATGGCAGGCGAGTACTTCAGGGCCAGCTGAACTACCCTGCCAAAATCCCCCTTAAGACCGGCCTCTATAACGCCGGAGTACTTTAGAACATCTTCCTCATTTGATTCGATGATGTCCTCCACCATAACGTACTTGATCTCCACGTCTTTCTCCCTTTTTAGCTCTTCGGCGGTCTCTTTCATGGCGTTTTCTAAAGCTTTCTTCTCGTTGCTCAAGCCTTCGATATAGAATACAACCTCCACTTCCGGCAATTTCACCACCATATCCAGTTATACTGCTTTTTGGTGTACATTCCAACCACGGGGACCGGTTCTCCACAGTATTCACACTTTCCATCCTTCACCCGGTACTCAACGACCTCAAATCCCCTACGAACTATTAAAGGTTTCCCACACTTTGGACAATACGTGTTCTCCCCCGGATGCCCCGGCACGTTTCCAACGTAGACGAACTTTAGGCCCTCCTCTCTGGCGATCCGGTAGGCCATCTCCACGCTTTCGATTGATGTGGGGGGAAGGCTCGTCAGCTGGTAGTTGGGGAAAAAACGGGAGAAATGAACGGGGGTATCCTCTCCAAGCGCTTCAAAGACCCAGCGGGCGAAGCTTCTTATCTCTTCCGGTTCATCGTTGAGGGTTGGGATTATGAGGTACGTCAGTTCTACATGTATTCCGAATTCGTTTTTGGCTATCTCCGCCGTCCTCCTGCTGGGTTTCCCGCTTGGAACGCCCGCTATCTTCATGTAGAACCTGTCATCAAACGCCTTAATGTCGATGTTCATGGCGTCCAGGTAGGGTGCCAGCTCTCTGAGGGGCTCTTCGTTTATATACCCGTTGGTTATCATGAGGTTGTACAACCCTTTCTCTCTGGCCAGCTTTGCGGTTTCCAGTATAAACTCATACCATATTACAGGTTCGTTGTACGTGTACGCGATGCTCTCGCAGCCGGATCGTTTTGCAATGGCCACCACCGCCTCAGGAGTCGCGTCGTGGAGGTGGGGGAAGTTCTCATCCGTTTGACTTATCTCCCAGTTCTGGCAGTGCTTGCAGTGCATGTTGCATCCAACTGTTGACACGGATAACGCGCATGACCCGGGCCAGAAATGGAACAGGGGCTTTTTCTCCACTGGGTCGGCGGCCAGGGATGATACCTTACCGTAGTTAAGAGCGTACAGCCTTCCGTTTATATTTTTTCTCACTCTGCATGAACCGCGTTTTCCCTCGTTGATCATGCAGTTCAGGGGACACAGTTTGCACCTCACCTTCCCGTCCCCAAGCGGTTCCCAGTACATGGCCTCCCTCATTCAGACCACCGAAAGAATATCACCTTTGGGGGTTTAAGGTTTGGGGTTGATTGACAAGAGCTCCCGCAGGGTTACGAACTTGGCACCGGAGTTCATTTGATAGTCTATGAGTCTTCCCAGTTTTTCAAGGGCACCCTCACCCGTGCCAAACCAGCAGTCGGGTCTAAGTCGTTTTGGCATCTCAACGAACTCCCAGGGGTGGAAGATGTAAACGATCGGGCTTTCAAATTTTCCGTGGAACCTCTCCTGTAACCTCCAGGGAAGACGGGTGACTATTGATGTGGTCGTTGCCGGCACCTCCAGGACCCCATTTATCCACGTCACACCGTTCTTCCACCCTTTGTGGCGGGCTTTTGTCGAGTCGACTTCAAAACCCAGCTCGTGGAGTATGGGATAGTAACCGTCCGGAAATTGAAAGTTTGGTGCCCTGAATGAGACCACGTTCCCAAAGTGCTCCAGTATTACCTTTGCCTCCTTCAACCTCCTCTTCACTTCCTGGGCATCCATCCTGTCGAACCTCTCGTGCTCAAGTCCGTGGCATCCAAGTTCATGCTTCTTGCCCGCCCTTCTGGCGAGTTCTGGGAATTCCCCAGCCATCCTGCCGGTGAATAAGAAGGTTCCCTTGACTCCCTTCTCCTCAAGCAGGTCCATGACCCTGGGAAGACCCTCCTTCATGCCCACTCTGGTGTGGGCGAAGGGAGGACAGTCGTGTTCAACATCAAAAGTCAGGGCCACCAATTTTGTCATCGTTGGACACCCCGTTAAGTACTTCTACGTAAGCTGACTCGATCTTCTTTGCTATTATCCTCCAGTCGTAGAGCTTCTCCACGCGCCGCCTTCCCAGCTTTCCAAGTTTGCCGGCCAGATTCTGGTTGTTCAGGAGGAGGTTTACGGCATCCGCCAGCTCATCGGCGTTGCCTGGTGTGACCACTATACCGCAACCGTCGATTATCTCAGGTATGCCTCCAGCGCTGGTTCCTACAACGGGTACCCCGCTGGCCATCGCCTCCAGAAGGACTATTCCAAAGGCCTCGCTGAGACTGGGGAGTACGAAGACGTCGCTGGCCCCGTACAGTCCGGGGAGCCGGGAGTATTCAACGTGTCCCATGAACCTGATCTTATCCAGTATCCCAAGGTGTCTCGCCTTTTCCCTCAGTAAGGGAAGGGTACTTCCGTTACCTACGATAACAAGGTTCCCGTCTATGTTTCTCATCGCTGATATGAGGACTCCGATACCTTTCCTTGGTTCTATCCTCCCCACGTACAGGATCAGTGGGCCCTCAATACCCAGTTCGTTCTTTAGAGATTCCCTGTCCCAGTCGTTCCTAAACCTCTCAAGACTTATACCGTTGTAGATTATGTCAACGGGGACGTCCGTGAACTTTTTTATGAACTCCTTTGATGCCTTGCTGACGGCGATTATCCTGTGGGGGTTTTTGAGGTAGTACTTAAAATACGGGAACGCCCCCTTTGCGAGCATCTTCAGTGTCTTGGAGTTCTCAAAGTTTACGCTGTGCGTCGTTAGAAGCGCCCCCTTCCCGGCCTTCCTGGCGGAGGAGACCGCCTTTAACGCGAGCGGTGTGAACGCATGTTGGCCGTGCACAACATCGTATTTCTCAAGTATTGGCCGCAGATTGTGTGCGTTTCTAGCGAACACCGTCATGTTTATCCCGACGCCTTCCATAACGTGGCCCGGAACCTTCACCAGTCCAACGCCTTCCCCCTTGAGCTCGTCCTCCTTCCCGGTCTTCAAGTCGTTCGTTATTATATCAACCTCATGTCCCCTTCTGCTGAGGTGAATCGCAAGGTCGTGCATGTGAACTGCAACGCCACCGACCTTGGGGTAGTACCAGTCCGACACTAACGCGATCTTAAGGCTCTCCATACTTCCCTTCCTCCGGATGTGAGGAGCACTATTATCCCTGGTACACTGCCGAGCACATAGGAGATAAACCTTTCGAGTACAACCACCGAGACGGCTATTGTGGGGGAGAGTCCCACATACGTAAAGGCACCCACAAGGCCCCCCTCAACAACTCCGATTCCACCCGGTGTAAAGGCCGCAATCCCAAGGATCAGGTTGACGACTGAGATGAACACGATGACTATGAGGGATATGTGAAGACCAAACGCAAGGGTTATGAGTTTCAACCGAGCAACGTCGAGAATCCATACCGCCGAGCTCATAGCTATTCCTATGAGGTTGACACTGTGGGCGTTTCTGAGGGCCAGTATGCGCTCTCTGTCACCCTCTGACACCTTGACCCTGAAAATCCTCAGGGTGATCTCTATGAACCTCTCCCATTTTACCCATATGAACACCACGGTGATTCCGAGTATCAACCCCAAAAGGGCCTGGGTTGACGTGAAGTAGAGTATGCCAATGGCCGTCATAAACATTACCGGAACAGACTCAAGGATCCTCTCGTAGAGTACCGTAACGGCGGAGATGCCCATCGGAACGTTGCTTCTCTTCGAGACCCACAGCATCCTCAGAAACTCCCCACCGCCCCTGCTCATAGGGGTTACGTTGTTCATGAACAGCCCTGCGAGGTTGGCCTGAAACAGTTCGCCAAGAGGTACCTCCATCCCCACCCCGCGCAGTATGTACTTCCATCGAACCGAGAACAGGAAAACGCTTACGTAGTAGGTTGCCAGGGCTATGGCGAAATATTCCGGATCGGCACCTTTAATCCCCTGAATCCCCCGTGTTATTATCATACCTATACCACTGAACATACGGAGGATGTTATCAGTTCGCAGTTATAAACATTGCTGCTGGTGATGTGTACGTGGTTATACCGTATGGTTCCATCCCCTGGCAGGCATGGGGGTTCCATCAAGGTAAACTCCTCTGCCCGCCCCGGCTTTGCCTATCACATTGAACTCAAACCCTACATCGTCTTTTCTATCCGGTGGAATCGTAAAGAGCAGTTCAAACTCCTCCCCGCTTGAGATGGCCAGTTCGACCGGGTCCCTTCCAAGGGCTTCGGCTACTTCAAATACCTCCTCGTATATCGGGAGCGCTCCCGAGTGAACGTCTATTCTTACCCCGCTCATTTTGGAGAGGATATTGAGTTCCTTTGAGAGGCCGTCGCTTATATCTATCGCAGCGTTTGCGACATCCTTTAGGACCATGCCTTCGCGAACTCTCGCAGTTGGTTCAAGGAACTTCTGGTAGAGTACTTTTCTTGTTCTTGGAGATACGTTGAGCTTCTCCTTCCACACCAGTAAACCTGAGAGGGAGCGGCCTATATCCCCAGTAACACATACTAGGTCGCCAGGTTTAACGTTTGAGCGGGTTAATAGCCTGTTAGTGGTCCCCAGGGCTATTCCATCGATTATCAAGTCTGCCGCTTCGTTCGTGTCTGCGCTTAAAACCGGAACTCCATAAAACTCAAGCCCCCTACCCAGTCCCCGTGCAATGCCGTCGAGGTAGTCCACTTCGATGCCTTTCGGGAGCCCTATGGAGAACAGAAAACCTAAAGGCCGTGCTCCCATCGCCGCCACATCGCTCACGTTCATCGTCACCGCTTTAAAACCCACCTGCTCAGGGGTCATGACATCCGGGACGTCGGTTTCTCTCACGAGCATGTCGTTGGTGACCACGAGCCATTCATCGCCGAACCTCACGGCCCCGGCATCGTCACCCAGCGGGAGGTCTCCACTCCTCCCCAGGTACTTGAGGAAGATGGAGATGATCTCAGATTCGTGCATCGTTGGAACCTCCGAAGAACTCCGTGATACTCATCTGCTTTGGCCTTCTGCCATCGTTATCACCCGTTTCAACCTCAACATTCTCAAGTTCGTCCACCCCCGCGTTTTTGATCTCCTCCGGGAGCTTTATCTCACCGTACTTTCCTCCCCCTCCCGGGATGACGACGAGCTTTCCTGTGCGGTACGCCCAAACTGCCTTTGCAACATCCTCATGAACCCTGGCTAGCTCTTCAACAGGGACATCAACAAGAACCCTTATCTCGCTCCTGAACTCCCTCAAAAAGCGCTCCCAGATGACCCTTACCGCCTTTGTCTCGACTCCTTTCCCCACCACCATTGCGATTATCTCCGCCAGGGGAGCCAGGTGGAGGTAGGGTGGCCTGTCATTTGGCCTCTCACCGGTATCGGCCAGCTCCAGAATTCTGTCTCTCACGCCCTTCTTTATTCTCCCCCCGCACCTCGGGCACTTCCAGTGGAATGCCTTTGCTTCCCCCAGCGAGTACTGGGCATAGCAGCGGGAGCACGCCGTCATATGGTACTTTCCGAGCCGGGGATCAAGACCCGCGTTAAGCACGACCCTCTTTCCCCCCCGTCGGAGTATGGCTTTTCTGACCTCCTCAAAAGTTACCTCCCCTATATCAAAACGGTTGAACTCGCGTCCGAGACGATGTGGCATCGGTGAATGGGCGTCGGAGTTGCTGAGGTACGTAATGCTGTGATGGGCCTTTATTCGGTCGGCCATTTCGCTGTCGGCGGAGAGTCCAAGCTCCAGGAAATGGACTTTGGCACCCTGATACGCTTCATTCAGGCTGTTGTGTTCCTTATACAGGCTCGTCCAAGGAGTGAATGCGTGGGCTGGTCCGATCAAAACCCCTAGGTCATTCGAAAGGTCCGCTATCTCGGCAGCGGAGAGGGTCAGATGTGGTCGTCCCTCTGTTTCGATGTTTGAGGAGTACCGTTTGAGGGCTCCACGTATCTCATGAACAGTCTCCAAGTTCGGAAATATCAGAACGTGGTGAACCCTCCTTGAGTCTTCCACCTCAGCCGTCAGCAGGAACCGTATGCCCCCCCTTTCATAGGTTCCTTCATCGATTTTTTTTGTGTATTTAAGCAACTCCCCTTCCCATTTCGGGTTCAGTATATCTCCCGTACCGACCATCTTGAGTCCCTTGAACAGCGCGTTTTGGGCGAGGTTGGGTACAGTCATGGCCTTTGAGACGGCTTTAGAGTAGTGTGAGTGGATGTGGAGGTCAGCGTCAACGAGCATGGTATCACCTCATTCTATGTACATGGCCTCAAGTCCGCGGTAGTACGCCTTGTATATGTCTCTTTTGGTCACGACGCCAACGAGTTTACTGCTCTCCCTGGACTCCAGGACCGGAAGAAGGTTCTGATCGTAAGCCATGAGCTTTTCAAAGGCATCTGCGGCCGTTTCACTGGGATACGTGACCCCGTAGTCTCCATGGACGAACCTTTTCACCGGCAACCTCTTCAGGGAAGTCGGCCGCTTTATGAAGTCCTTAACCCCCACGACCCCTCCCACCTCGAGGTCCCGGTTCACGACCGGAAAGCAATCGTGCCCGGTCTTGGCAACGAGGTGTTCAACGTCCAGCAGACTCTGATCCTCGTAAACGTAAACCGGTTCCTTCGTCATTATCTCGCCCACCGGGATGGTTTCGAGTATAACGGGCTTTCCGGTTCTTATGGTGTAACCCTTGTGGGTGAGTTTTAGTGTGTATATGGAGTCCCCCTTCAGAAAGAACCTTGAGGTCAGAAAACCCATCGTCGCTGAGGTCATTATCGCCGGGAGAACGGCGTAGCTGCGTGTCAACTCGGTTACCATCAGTATCTGGGTTACCGGGGCCTGTGTTATTCCGCTGAAGAATGCCGCCATTCCCGCCAGAGCGTAGACCGTAGGGTTGGCCCCCAGTGTGGGGAAGATGGCTTTGACGACCATCCCGAAGGCCGCCCCGAACATGGTCCCTATGTACAGACTTGGAGCAAATATGCCTCCGCTGTGGCCGGAACCGAGCGTGAGGGCCGTTGCTAGCATCTTGGCAATGCCCAGGACTACCAGAAGCCCCAAGCTGAGTTTCCCATAGAACGCCATGTTCATGCCCCCGTAGCCAACTCCGAAGATTCCGTAAAGGGGGAGGAGGGTCCCTATTATGCCGACCCCGATCCCTCCGGTTATCGGTTTGATAAACTCTGGAACCTTCCAGCTGGAGAACGAATCCGTTAGGTAGTATATGAAGCGTGCATAGAACGCCGCGAGGATACCTAAAAGGAGTCCCATCACAAAAAATATGGGGAGTTCAAAAGCCGTGTGTCCAAGACCCCCAGGTATCTCGACTTCGAAGGCTCTCTGGAGGATTGCGAGGGTCACGGCGTTGCCGGTGACGGAGGCAATGAATATGGGCACGAGGTTTATCGAGAACGTCCCCATGTAGACAACTTCAAGTGCGAACATCGCCCCCGCTAGGGGGGTGTTGAAGGTTCCAGCGATGCCCGTGGCCAGTCCACAGGTTGTCAGGAGCTTTTTCATATCCCTTGAGAGGTGAGCACGGCCCGCCAAGAACGAAGTTAGGGAAGCCCCTATGAACCCTATCGGCCCTTCACGTCCAACGCTTCCCCCCGAGCCTATCGTTATTGATGTCGCCAGTATCTTGATCGTGGCGAACTTCCCGCTTATGTTTCCGCTCTTGAATATAATCGCTTCCACAACCTCGGGAATGCCGTTTCCTTTTATCTTGGGGTACTTAACGACAAGAACCGCGACGCCTATACCCCCAATCGCCGGGAGAAGGATGTAGCCAAGATTGAAGCCATCAACGTGAAAACTTATCCTTGGAAGGAGCCACACGAAGAATATCTCGTGGGTTGCTTTTATCAGGAGCCTGAAGATGACCGCACCTAACCCGCCGACTATCCCTGCGGTTATTGAAAAGGCTATTACCTCCCCCCACTTCAGGACATAGGAGTTTCTCCCGACCACAAATGTATATTTGGGCGGTTATGATACAAAGCCTTTTTGCTCGTCAGGTTTTTATACTGAGGTACGAGAACTCAGAAACGGTGAACACTATGAAAGTCGAAGGTTTTCTGGCTTCCCTCAGGAATGCTGAGACGATCAGTGGCTTGTTTGGGGCACTCAAGAGGAGTGGGACCCCTGTAAAGGAACTCGATGCTCAGAGGTTCCTGATAATCATCGAAGGCGATTTTGAGGGACGGAGGTTTTGGACCGAGATCAACGGGGAGAGGGCGAACCATGCCCTCGGAGATGCGATGCTTAATTCATCAAGCTTCCCATTCAGATGCAGAAGGGCCTACACCGGCGGAAACGCGATTTTTGTGAAGTTCGAAGACGTAGAAACGGATAAATTCTTGGTCTCGTACCGCAGTGAAGACGAAGGTGTTTTTTACATCGTCGAAGAGGGTAGAGCCCGGGAGATAACGGAGGGAGAGCATGACAAGCTCAAAGGCGAGATGCCGGAGTTCAAGATAAGATCCATGAGCGAGGAGCAGATGGCGGGGATGGGTGCGTTCTTTGGTTAATAATTAAAAGATGAGGGTTTATCTGCTTCCCTTGAGCTCTTTTATCCTTTCCTTGGTTTCCTGGATCTTTCCCACCTTCTCCGCAGCTTTTGCATCTTTGGCCTCCTGTATCTCCTTCGCGAAGGCCCACTTCAGGAGGGGCGGGGTTATGAGGACGGAGACCGTGATGAATATCAGCGTTGCGGCTATGAACTTTGGCGCGTCGCTTGGTGGGATGGCTTTCCCCTGTATCGCGACCATCAGGTCAACGAGGGCGACTTCGGTTCTTGGAATGGAGCCTATTCCCATCTGGAGGGACATCCACGCGTTCTCTCTGGTGGTAAGGAACTCCCTTCCACGGCCCCATGCTGTGATCCAGGCACCGAAGCCCCTTCCAAGTATCTTCCCTATAACGGCTATCACGCTCATGACGGCTGCAAGAACCAGTGCGTTGGCGTTCTCAAAGACCTTCATGTCGAGCATGGCACCGGTGTGGACGAAGAAGAATGGCACCAGGAGACCGTAGCCTATTGCCCTGGCGTCCTCCATGAGGCGCTTTCCTTCCGGAAGTTTGGAGAGGATGAGACCCATCATGAAGGCACCCTCGATGGCGGCCGCGAACCATCCCTCGGCCAAGGACGCGAAGATGAACATCATACCCACTGCCATCCCGAGGATGCCCTTCTCAACGTGGAGCCTCTCCGCGAATTTGATGTAGTAGTCCACGAGGTACCAGCCTATGACACCAGTTATTATGAAGAACGCGACTATCTTCACCGTGAGGTTCAACAGGCTACCACTGCCCACGGCGAAGATTACGAGTGCTATACCGAGGAAATCGTCCATCACGCTCGCACTGAGGGACGCTGCGCCAACCTCACTCCTCAGCACGCCTAGGTCCATCATAACCCTAACCGTGAGCCCGATGCTGGTGGCTGTGAGCAGAACGCCTCCGGCGAAGGCCTCCCTGCTGGGGTATCCCATTGCCATGAGGGCGTACCAGGCCAGTATGAGTGGAGTGAAGACACCCAGAACCGTTGACACGGTTGCCGTTACGCCGGTCTTCTTGAGCTGATCTATGTCCGTGTCCAGGGCACCGAGGAAGAGCAGGAATATTATACCCAGCTTTGCGAGGAAGTCCGCTATCTCCGTTGCGCTCGTTGTGAATCCGCTTCCGCTGACTATTGGAAGGTACTGTGGGGCCACTATACCGAAATAAACAAGGTTACCCAGTATCATGCCCATTATAAGCTCCCCCAGGACCCCGGGGAGTTCGAAGCGCTCTATTATGCTGTCACCTATCTTGGCCAGTATCAGGGCAACTCCGATTGTGAAGAGGATCCAAGTGACTTCCATGTTGCACCACCTACCCTCAGTAATCTTAGGAACTCATCAATCAGTATGCGAAGGCTTATCTCCCCGACGAGGACATCACCTTCAACGACGGCCAGAACCTGGCTTCTGTATCTGCGCATCTTTATCAGTGCATCCAGAACCGTTGCGGTATCCTCTATCGCAAGAACCTCCCTCTCAGCGACGTCCCCTGCTTTTTCGGCGCCGCCGAGGAGGGAACGCAATGTCCTGCTGGTCATGCCAAGTTTGAACTTATGGGCGTCAGGGGGCAGGAATATGTCCATGACGTCCAGGTAGTGGATCACCCCTACAAGCTCCATGCTCTTCTTGTCCTTAACCACCCATACGTGGTGTCTGGTTCTGAGGATCTTGAGCACGCTCATGATGTCCGTGTCCTCTGTGACGACTGGCATGCTCTCCGGTTTTGGTATTAAGCCGGCAAGCTTAAGCGAGTGAAACTTCTCAAGGGCAGACTCAAGTTCCATGGTTACCACCCTTTGCTATTTTCTTGTTGGGTATTTAAGAGTTAGCGGTTTTTTTAGAACATCGAAGGAACTCTTATACCATTGTACCACTTTGGCAGATTTTTGACAAGCCCCTAAGGTTTAAATACTGCTTTTGACCTCCAGGGGTATAGAGGATCGGCGGGAGGGAGTTCAATGACGCCCATAGAGACCCTGACTAGGATACTAGTCGCGGTGGTTGGCATTGGCATAGCTTCAATGCTCATTGGCAGGAAGTTTAAAGTCTCTTACGTGCCCCTCTTCATCGTGTTCGGGATAATATTCGGGCCGGTGGCTCTTGTAATCCCAAGAGAAACTGCACACGAGCTCTTTGACTATGTAAGGGTCTTTGGCCTTGTGATGATACTCTTCACCGAGGGCCACAACCTGAGCATAAAGCTCCTGAAACGGAACTTCTCGACTATAATCACTCTGGATACCCTTGGGCTTGTATTAACCGCTCTCCTCTCTGCGTGGTTTTTTTCCTGGATATTTCATGCCCCGTTCCTTGTGGGGCTCCTCTTCGGTGCCATAATAAGCGCTACGGACCCGGCGACTTTAATCCCTCTATTCAGGCAGCACAGGGTAAGGCAGGATATTGAAACGACGATAGTGACTGAATCCATCTTCAATGATCCCCTCGGCATCGTTCTTACTGCCGTGGCGATTTCAATGATAGTGCCGGAGGCCAGTGGCGGCCTTTTTGCGGCCCTGAGTTCCCAAGTTGGTGTTTATGGTGGGGCCGTTGTGTACTTCTTCTACGAGGTTCTGATCTCGGTGCTGGTTGGAATTGCTATCGGACTGTTTGGGTACTGGTTTATAAAAAGGGCGGAGATTTTTGAGTTTCCAGAGATAGAACTGTTCTCACTTCTTCTGGCGTTCACGAGTTTCTTCTTGGGGGAGCAGCTTCAGGCTTCTGGTTATCTCGCGGCGACGGTGGCCGGGATAGTCCTCGGAAACTACAAACTGATCGGGCATTGGAGGCGGATAGACATCATGGACGAGGTTTTGACAGCCATTGAACGGGAGGTTGAATTCAACGAGAGCCTTGCGGCCATAGCGACGGTTTTCATATTCATCCTCCTCGGGGCGAGCCTCAACCTCTCTCTCTTCGGTAAGAACCTAGTTGGTGGCATTCTGGTGGCGTTTTTCATAATGGTCGTAGCCCGTCCACTGGCGGCGGTGTTCCTACTAAAATGGTGGAGTCCCAAGGAGTACCTTTTCATATCACTTGAAGGTCCAAGGGGGATAGTTCCCTCAGCCCTTGCCGCACTGCCCCTCTCCCTTGCCACAAGGTACCCCAATGCAACGTTGACCGTGTACTGGGGTGATGTGATACTGGCCGTTACCGTTCTGACGGTGCTGGTATCCGTGATAATGGAGACGCTCTGGCTTCCTTTGCTCCGTTCAAAGCTCCTCAAGGGCGAAACGCTGGAGGACAGGATACGAAGGTACGAGGAGGTGAAGGACAATATAAAAACCCCCTGAGTACGAGCCCCCCTTTAATTTCGAGGGAGTCACCTCCTGCCTCCTGTCACCCCTATAAAATAGAAGAGCAATTTTGCGGCTGTTAGCGCAGTGGGGTCTCCCAGCTCAGTCCCACCTACCTCCATTATATCGAAACCTGCTATACGCTTGCTGTGTGCGAGCCACTCTATTGCCGCCACAACGTCCCAGAAGCCCAATCCGCCGGCCTCGGGTGTTCCGGTACTCGGAACCATTGAGACATCGAAGGCATCTATGTCTATGGAGAGGTATATAGGTTCCGGAAGGGCCTCCACGAGCTCTATAAATGCATCCAGGCTGTAATCCCTCGCATGAACCCATTTTATCCCATGATCCTCCGCGTACTGGACCTCCTCTCTGGTGCCGCTTCTGATTCCGAACATCGCCTCCCTGATTCCGAGCTCGCTTATCCTCCTCGCCACGCAGGCGTGGTTGTAGTGATTGTCCTCGTAATGGTCGCGCAGGTCTAGGTGGGCATCAAAGACAACGTAGCTTGCAGGCTTGAGCGCTTCAACCGCACCGAGGGTTTGGGAGTGTTCTCCACCAAGAAGCACAGGGAGTGCGTTGGGGTTGCTCTTTAGGATATCTTCAACGGTCTCTCTAACCCTATTCGCCGTTCTCCTGGGGTCACCGGCTACGACCGCTACGTCCCCGATGTCGGCGAGTGGCAGGTCCGCAACATCTATATCATAATCTAGAATATAACTCTCGAGGTTCAGTGTTGCCTGCCGTATCAGTGTTGGCCCGAATCGTGCTCCCGCCTTGTACGAGGTGGTGCCGTCAAAGGGAACTCCAATGAGGACGAACCTTGCGTTTTCCGGTTCAGTTAAGGGAAACTCCAGTTTGAGCGTCTCGTAAGTGTACAAGAAGTCCATGGTCTTACCCCCAGAGTGGCTGAGGTGCAGGGTTTTAAAGTTTAAGGGTGGGCCTTCACTTCACTATCATGACCGGGGGCTCAATATTCCCAACAACGTCCTCAAGCAGGGAACCTATCCTAGTCTTCCCGCTCTTTCCGTATGCCCCCATCACGACCAGTGAGTACCTCCCGCTGTTCGCCTCTTCGAGTATCTTATCCTTGGCTGACCCCTCGATTATCTTGAAGGAGCAGTTCACCCCCTCCCTGTGTCCCAGTTCTAGGAGGGTTGTTATAACCTCTTTTATACTCCGCTTGGTGTCTTTCCATGCCGTTTCCTCAAAGCGCTGGATGTCATCGATGCTTTCACTTCTTATGCTTAGATGAAACGCTATTGCACGAACCTCTTTTCTATCCAGAACCGAGAACAGAATCACTTTGGCGTTCTTCCTTTTGGCCACTGAAAAAGCGTGAAGGGCCGCTTTTTGACTCCATTTTGAGCCATCGACGAGGACCAGTATCTTCACCTCTACCACCTCAGAGACCAACGTACCTCAACCATATAAGTGCACTCCCCAAGCCAACAGTGGCCACCATTATGACCATTCCTACCTTCAGAAAGTCCCCAAAGGTTATCTTTATCCCCTCCCTGTACGCCATACCAACCACAACCACGTTGGCACTTGCACCTATAGCAGTTCCGTTTCCGCCCAAGCATGCTCCCAGTGAGAGGGCCCACCATAGGGGGTAGGTGCTCATGCTGTTTCCCATGGCCTTGATAAGGGGTATCATGGTGGCGGTGAAGGGTATGTTGTCAACTATAGCGCTGGAGAACGCGGAAAACCATGAGATCAGGAGGATTGCCTGTCCCTCCGTGTGCACGTACCCCAGCATCCAGTCCGCCAGCTGGTCTATCGCCCCGGTCTCGACGAGTGAACCCACTATTATGAACAGCCCCCCAAAGAAGAACAGCGTTGCCCATTCAACCTTTTCCAGGGCGTACTCCGGCGATGCCCCACTCCACAGCAGGAGTATGGATGCTCCTGTCAGCGCTATTACCGCAGGCTGGAGCCCCAGTTTGTCATGGAAGAAGAACGCCACTATTATGGCCGCTATCATGACAATCGATTTCCTGAAAAGCATCCTGTCTTTGATAGCGTCCTCTTCGTTGAGGGACATGATGCTGAGTGTTATCACCTCCGATCTGTTGCTGTGGGCGTTCATAGCGCTTCTGTAGGCCAGGTAGATTATCCCCACCGTCACGAAGAGGTCTAGGAACGCTATGGGTGCCATGTTGAGGATAAAATCGTTGAAACTCAGCCCAGCGGCAGACCCTATCATGATGTTTGGTGGGTCCCCGATGAGCGTCGCGGTTCCACCGATGTTCGAGGCGAAGACCTCCGCGAGCAGGAACGGAACCGGATTGACGTCCATCTGTCGGGTTATGTAGATTAGCATTGGGGTCAAAAGGAGGACGGTGGTAACGTTGTCCAAAAATGCACTCACCAGCGCTGTGATAACTGAGAACAGAAGGAGAACTTTCATGGGGTCTCCCTTTGAGAGTTTTGCGGTCTTGATAGCGATGTACTCGAAGAGCCCGCTGTCCTTTGCTATGTTTACCACAGTCATCATACCCGCCAGCAGGAGTATCGTACCCAGATCCAGGTACTTTGGGATCTTATCCCACGGTACGATGTTTAGAACCATGATCACTGAGGCACCCACCATTGCTGCAACGGTTCTGTGTATCTTCTCGCTCATAATCAGGGCGTAAACCCCACTGAACACCGAAAGGGCGATGATCTCTCCAGTTGATATCATAACTGGGCCCCCCGTCAATACAGCACTACAGGCCTCCCGACGTACTGAACGATTCTAAAGACCACGGGGCTCACTGTGTGGGTCTTTGCCGTTTCAGAGCCGTAGTGCTTTGATATTATGAGCATGTCGTACTCACCGGCAATGCTCTCAACGTACTCGCTTTTGTCCCCGAACACGGTGTCCTCCGCCCAGATAATACCGAGTTCTCGGATCCTGTCCCTCATTCTGGAGAGTATCTCTCTGGCCCTGCGTTCTTCTTTCTCCCTGAACTTTTTGGCGTCCTCTTCCCCGAGTGTGTCCTTTATCAATCGGCACACGTTCTCGTCTATCATGTACACCAGCTGGAGCCGCGCGTTGGGGTACGCGGAGATCGTCTCGTAAACCTCGTCCGGGACGGTGGTGGTGTACCTGTCCAGTGGGATCAGTATCGACTTGATGTCGGGAATCACCATCTCCTCTTCGGTCAGAAAGAACTCCTCGTACGCTTTCAGTATCTCCTCGTACCTGCTGCCCGCGATATTCTGGAACTTACGCGTTATCAGGTCCGTGAATTTGACCATAGCACCCCCCGCCCAGATGATGCCCAGAAGAGCTTAAATACGTTATGTTCAATGCATGAAGGGACACATGTGTTAACTGACGGGCTAAAAGGAAAAGGGAACTCACTCCCCCTTAAGCTTCATGATCTTTATCCTTCCCAGGGTCTCCCAGTACTCAACGTTTATGCCCTCCCTAAGCTGATCCTTGATTGAGTCATCAACACCGCTATCGCGGGGCACGTCGTAGAGCTCGTAGGTCTCCATGTCCATTAACTGGACGGTGTCGGGGGTGAGGGCTATTACTTGGGCGGTTCTTTTGTCTATTATCGGAACCTCAACCTCGGCGCTGGTCGGCTTGACCATGCCCCTTACCTTCCCATCGAATATCCCCACGGCTTCAATCCTGGCTTTAGCTGAGCCGTGTTTACCCGGTGAGGAAACGGTTATGTTGCCTATTCTGCAGGGTTCACCGTCTATAAGGATGTACCTCCCAGGCTTGAGCTTGCTCACCTGAACCTTGGTCTTATCTCCCATTTCTCAGACCTCCGTAAGCGTTCTAAATGGGTTTGGGGGGGGGCTTTAAAAAATTTTTGAAAGTACTGAGGGCTTCCGTCACATATGCCACAGAAACAGCGAGAACTCCATGTCGTAGTGTTCTGTCAGCACGGTGCCGGGGTACTCGGGGAACACGATGTAGAACTTCTCCTTTGAAACTACCGTGTGCATATCCGATCCGATTTTGTAATCGTAGACCTCCGTCACTGGGAGTATGAGAAAGGTCCGTATGATAACAAGGGAATTTACCTTCGTTTTCTCCCCTATGATTGAGTTTGGCTTTACCCCGCTATCAACCAGTCGGTACTCCCGCATCATCCCGTACTCAGGTATCCCGAACCTCTTTAAATCTGCGGTGTTGATCCGATAGTGGCCGATCCACGTTTGAGACGTTATACACGAACCGCTCAAGCATAACGGGGTTCTACCGTCAGCGTGTACGTAGAGGTACTCGTCGGTGAGCAGGAACAGCATTGAAGACGTTGTTACCAGTGCTATGAGGAAGTAAACCCCGAGGCTTTTTAGATGCCGCGCACCCGCCATGATGTCGTCCGAATACCTCATCCACCATACGATGAATGCGGCGGGGATCGAGATGTAGTACAGCAGGAGGGGGAATACGTAGGCCAAGATGTTGGGATAATGAGTTATGTATACCATCCACACCACCGGTATAGAGCTTCTGTGAATCATTTAAAACCTTAACGGGGTAAAAGAAAAGGATTTTAATGAATTCATCCTCTTCTGCCCTTCAGTAGGACTCCGTTCATCAGGGTTGGAACGAAAAGCACAAGGCCCAGCAGTATCCCTATCCTTATGCTCAGGGTGCCCTTAGCAAACAGATAGTAGATTGTGATCGCGCTGAACAGGGCCAGCAACAGAACCAGGATGGCCACGAGCCTCCTGTTCTCCGAGACCTCCGAATGCAGTAGGGGATACGCCTCAAACGCCGCCATCAACGCCCCTACACTGAAAGGCACCGCCAGGAACATCAACTGGACCTCCTTTATCATCATGGCCCCCACGACGAACATGGCGATGATGGAAACGGCCGTTAGGCTCTTTCCCCTGTTGATCTGCATGACCTCCGAGAACATCTGACTCCCCATCTCTATAAGTACTATTATCGTGGTCAGGCCCGCCAGGTAAACCGAGAGCATCAGAAGCCATATAACCCTACCTGCATTCTTAACGTGCCCTTTAAGAACCCTGGGGATGGTGTAGAACACGTTTATGGCCTTTATCGGCGTCTGGGTGCTGTTTGTGCTGTAGGCCTGCAGATTGGAGAACTTCAGGTAGAGGTTGATGGTCTGCTCCGGGGATATGTGGGGATTGTGAACCGCATCCTCGTACGCTTGGTAGGCGGTACCCAGTGAGTATGCAACGGTAAAGGCCGCTGTAAAGCTTAGGATGATCTGAAGGAGAAGCACACCGCCGAGAACCTTTTTCAGGTCCAGATCCTCTGGGCTGAAGCTACCTATGACATAATAGACACCGGCTCCAAGGCCAAAGGCCATCAGCATTGAGATTACCAGGTAAACAACCCCCTTGAGGGTTAAAGGTTGGTTGAAGGATGTTATCGCCGAGGTCGCCTGGTTCATGTAAGTCTTTGCCTGGGAGGCTGTAACAGCGGAGAGGGCGCTATTCCTTATCATCAGAGCCGCAACCAGTGCAAAGATGACGAACAGAATGGATACCACGGAGATGAACTCCAGAGTTCTTCCCTTTGCCAGCATCAGGAGAAATGCAGCCAGTAGTATTGTGACCACTGCTATCACGGGAACGTAGGCCTCTCCAAGCCCAAAGAGGTACCTGATGCTGCATGACGTGTAGTAGGTGGTTATGCCCAGCATTATCAGCAGAAACATCATAAGGGAAAATATAACTGCTGGCATTCTAGCAACTTTAAAGAAGAGCTCGTATATTAGGTACCTCGTTTTCTTCGTGCTTTCTGCCTCCTCGTAGGCCAGGAACATCGCAATTAGCAGGGGCATCAGTGATATCAGAAACCCCTTCATGCCGAACACTATGTAGTACCTCGGAAGGATCAGAAAGTTCCAGATGCCCAGTATGTATCCCGTTATCAAGAACGCCATTAAAATGCTTATTTTCCTCATGGCGGTTCCCCCCGTTATTATCATCCCGGATAATGGGACAAAATATAAAAACGTTTTGTCGCTTCCTGGATACATCCACGGTCATTTTGGTGGCAACTAAAGAAAAAACGGGCTGAATAGCGGTAGTTGCCCCCCTCACTCCAGGTATGTCCTCCATACCTCAAAGCCACTTAGCACCTCGCTGATAACGGTCCATGCCATGAGGGGTCCCCTGTAGAGACTTACCTTCTCTCCTCGGACATGGTTAATGAAATCTCCATGTGGAAATCCGCCGACGATCACCGCCGGATTCCCAAGCGACGCCAGCCTCCTCCCGAAGTCAAGGGGTTTTGTGAGGGTTCCTCTCTCATGCATAACGAAGATCCCATCGGGGTTTATACCCTCAATGAGTTCCGTTAAACTCATCTTTTCCATGCGGAGGAGTCCCAGATCCCTCGGAACGATGCGATCCCTGAAGAGGCTCTCCATCAGCCCAACGAAGCGGTTGTAGTTCCGTGGAATCCTCGTTTCCGGCTTGATGTATATCACCTCGTCGTTCCTCGTGTGGACGTAGACCCTCAGCAGGCCTTCCTTGTTGGCAATGCTTTCGAGAGCGTTCAGCAGGCAGATATGCACTATATCCGGCCTTCCCCGTCTCTCCCCGTCCGGGAGCTTTTTGATGGCCGCGTGGTGGTAGGTGCTGTCCAGTAGCACCTCCACCGGCTTTTTGCCCTTTCTCTTTGCGTACTTCACGACCGCCGGATGGTTTCTTATGGACTCTGGAACGGGTTCAAGCTCCGTCTCAGCTATCACTAGATGAAGCATTCTCCCACCTCTCCAGCTTTATGCTCCTATCCCCAAGCTCCTCAGTTATGCGAGTGAAGGTGTCTATGCGCATTCCGAGTATCTCAGGCGGGATAACTCCGAAGATGCAGTTTTGCTCCGCAACGAGCCTCGCCACGATGGCCGCTGTGAACCCCGTGAGGCGGGCCATCGAGGTGAAGCCCTCTTTTTCCTCGTCGTACAGGAAATAGCCTATCTCCTTCTCCTCATTATCAAGGGTCCCCCTTCCGATCACCTGCATTATTGAGAAGTCGGGGCTCGCGTAGGTCATGAGCGGGGCTATGACCTCGAGCGTCTTATCAACGTTCTCCGGCCTGAAGAAGCCGAGCTCCCTTAGAACCCTCATCTTCTCAAGATGTCCTGGCCAGCGGAGCGTCCACTCTTCGAGCCTCTCCGCCCTCACACTCTCCAGCAGGCTCCTCAGCCCGTCGCTCACGAAGGCCTCAAACTCGAAATCTCCAACGGTTACCTCCTCAATCCTCTCGAAGGGGTCAACCGCCCTAACCTCGCCGCCCCTTATCACGCGCGCCGCCCTCGTGTACTCCGCAATTAAATCCTTAGGTGACCATGTAATTCTGTAATAGAGTGGTGGCCTGGGCTCCTTTGGTAGACCACCGACGTAGATGTAGCCCTCCCTCAGCTCGTCCATCTCCTGCCATATGCGCCCCATCAGGATGTGGCTCAGCCCGGGGGCAAAGCCAGCGTCGAATATAACCGTCACCCCTGCCTTTTCAGCTTCATCGCGAAGCTCCAGCGGGTTCTCCGGCATGAACGAGATGTCAACCATGTCAACGCCCGCTTTTATCGTGGCCCTGATCGATTGGTATCCGAAGCGGCCTGGAAGCGCCTCAATAACCAGCTCAAAGCCTTTCATAACCTCAACGAGGGAATCGAAGCTGGACGCATCAACTTTCAGGGGCGTGGCGAATTTAGAGACGGCTTTCAGCTTCTCATCGCTGACGTCTCCCACGTGAACGTCAAACTCATCCCTCAAATCCCAGGCTATCGCCCTTCCAACGTTTCCAGCACCGAGAACAAGGACCTTCATCCACAACACCATCCTGGTTTTCGGGAAGATATATATAACTCCTTTCCCAATAGTATTCAATGCCCTTCAAACTCCCACTGTTCCGTAGACGGGTGATGGAAACCCTTGCGTCGTCCGATGAAGTCAAGGTGATGCACGTAAGCGACACCCCCGAGAGTACCTACCGGTTTATTGGGAGTTTGATAGAGAAAGCCAAACCCGACTACATTATACACACGGGGGACCTAGCCGACAACATCAAACTGGAGAGGAGGCCCGATTTGAAGCCTGCCTACATCGGGGCCGTTAGAAAGCTTGCCCGCATCCTCAAGGCCAGCGGAGCAAAGCTGTACATTGTTCCGGGCAACGAGGACGACCCGGACATCATCAGAGAGTTCTTTGGGGAGGACGTTGTTGAACCCGGGACACTCATAGAGATTGAGGGCATAAAACTCGCACTAGGACACAGACCGGAGGAGGTCCTGGGGAGGGGCGCCGACTTCCGCCTTTACGGGCACAACTTTAGGCTCATAAACGGAGGTCTGAACGGCGTTCTGGGCGTTAACTTCATTCTGCTTCCCAGTGGGAAAACCTACCGTGTTGGATACCCCACGGGGACCGACACGAACAGAGGTTATAAACTTAGGAGGAGTTTATGATGCGGCTTGTACGCTTTGGGCCTTCCCTGCTCTTCCTGCGGGGGGATGTAGAAGTTTTAAAGACTGGGATAAGGGAGCTCTTCGACGTTGAGGAGATATCGACTGATGACGCCATAAGGAAGAGCAATGAATTTGAGACGATCCTTCTGGTGACGCCACCGGAGGAGAGAAAGACCGTGCCCCCGGATACTGGTTTCCTGATCCGGCAGAGTGCCAAGCTGGTGCTAGCTGAGGCGATAAACGGCGGCCTTCCAGCGGACAGAATTGAGGTGGAGAGCACGATAATTCTCCTCCACGTGCCGGAAAAAGTGAATGAGGCCCTTGAGCTCCTAGCGGAGAAGTTCGGGGGAAAGACAATGAGCCAGCTTGAGGCCCTCAACATCGGCGAGGCTGGCGATACCGTTATATCCGTAACGAGGAAGAAGCTCAGCTCTCCCGTGGGTCCAGAGGATATCGATGGGGCCATCCTGGTCAGGAAAAACTTCCTCAACGTTTACAGGGAGTTGCTCATAGACATACCGATGATACTGTTTCGCCTCCTTCCAGAGTGGAACGAGCTTACGATCAAGATTTACGACACTGAGAGACGCTACGAGGAGAACATAGAAAGGCTCATGACGGTTATAGAAGACCTGGACCTGGGTTTCATCGTCGGTGAGGGTTGGGACTGGGACTATCCGAGACCCTTCATGCGCGTTCCTGTCTACAAACTCAAGCTCCTGACCTGGGAGAAGCCGGAGCGCGTCAAGTTTCTGCTCAAAGGCATCGAGTACCACGGCTACAAGCGCCTCTGCGACATAGACGTTTTCGTTAAGGGCAAGAAGATACACTGGGCGTCCCTGGGGAAGTACGACTCGAAGTTCGAGCTGGCCAAGGCCGCGCGGAAAGAGCTGGAGAAGCACCTCAGCGAGGACGTCCTCAAGAGACTCAGGGAGCTGGATGAGAAGCTCGCCACCGAGTCACGGGATCACGCCCCGGAAAAGATGGGTTAAAGTCTTTTGATCTTCGCAACGAAGAAGCCGCTCGCCCCGTGCCTGTCGGGATAGAGCCGCCTTGCCTTCTTTATCTCATCGCTGAGTTCAACGCCGAAGGGATTCGTTAAAGCCGGCTCGCCGTAGCGGAGCGAGAGAAGCTCGACATCAAAGCTGTCCAGAACCCATTGGATTACGAACTCGTTCTCCTCGGGCTCGAGGGAGCAGGTGGAGTAGACGAGGCTTCCTCCCGGCTTCAGAACACTCAGTCCCTTTTCGATGAGCCTCATCTGCAGCCCCTGGCAGAATTCCACGTCCTCCATCGTCCTGTTGGCCTTTCGCTCGGGGTTCTTGTGTATCGTCCCTGAGCCGGTGCACGGAGCATCGAGGAGGATTTTGTCGAACTCGACGCCGAGCTCGTCTATGTGAAGTGAGGACTTGTGGAAAAGGATAGTATTAGTGACGCCGAGGCGGGAAAGGTTCAGACGGGTTTCCCTCAGCCTATCTTCGCCAACGTCGAAGGCGTAGATGCTGCCCTCATTCTCCATCAGCTGGGCCATGTAGCTCGTCTTCCCGCCGGGGGCGGCGGCCATGTCGGCAACGACTTCCCCTGGCTTCGGTTCGAGTGCAACCGGCGGGTACATCGAGCTGGCCTCCTGTATGTAGAGGAGGCCGCCCAGGTATTCGGGCGTGGATGTTATCGAGAATGGCTCCCTTGTGAGGCAGAAACCTTCCCTCGCCCAGGGGACGCGCCTGAACTGGAAGCCCTTCTTGTTGAGGAGCTTTGTAAGCTTTGGAACCCCTATACTGAGCGTGTTTACGCGGAAGCACCTCGGCAGAGACTTCTCCATTGCCTCAGCTATCTTTAGGGCCCTCCCGCCCCAGAGCTCGTAGTAGCGCTCCGCAAAGGTCTTCGAGTAGCCGAGGCTGAAGAGCTTTTCGAGCATGTGGTAGATTGGATGAGGGGTTTAAAAGGTTCTCCCCGAGTTATTTCTCGTTTTTAACAAGGATCAAGCAGGAGGTGCCTAAATAGATTGCATATAGTCTACCGAAAGTCTTTTAAGCAGGAGGTGCCGAAAGTGGCTCTTTCAGACCATCTATTGCCGGGGGAAGATATAAGGTTCCAGAGCAAAGGTCTTGTGGAGTACGGCGGGAGTAGATACCAAGTCATTGTAACCAACAAGAGGATAATACTCTACGCCCAGAGGGGTTTAGTGTTCAAAAGTGATGATGTGGTAACGTTTAAACTCGAAGATGTTCAGGGAATCAAATACAGGGAGCAGGGAATAATCGGGAAAAAGGGAATCGTTGAAATACATGCCAAGACTAAGGCCGTCCTTACAGGGCCTGTTTCTGAAATGAAAAGTCTTTACCAGCAGCTCTTGGGGTTCTTATGAAGCTCTATTTTTTATATTGACCTCCGTCCTTCCCCAGACTGTAGAGATACAGCGAGACAGGGAGGGCATCCGACCCAAGCTCGTCCTTCGAGACGTAAAGGGTCGGGAACGGGCAGCGTTTTCTTTTCACCTTTCCATATTTCACCTCGATCCCGAATAACTTTCCCCCTCCCGTACAACGAGGTCGCACTCCTTGTTCCTATTGTAATAACATCCGGCGAAGGAGTGCTTCTCCCGGAGTATTGGCTCCTCGACGTGCCAGTCTTCTCCTTTCGATGGGCGTGCCTCTTCTACTCACGTTCCGGGCCTCGAAGGGGTAAATCACCCTTGCGCTCTCAAGGGTTGAGGGATACTCCCTGACCGTGGGGTGGGAAACCCCAATTCTCCAGCCAGGGTTACGTAATCAACGCGGTTGCCCTTGAGCCTGAAAATAGCCTTTAAGAGTTCCCTCGCAATCTCTTTACTCTTTCCGGATTTGGCAATCTCGCCGAGGACTAGCCTTATTATCTCCTCGTAACGCTCTTCCCCGACAGTTTCCCTGGACCTGAAGTCCAGAACAGCCTCTGGAACACCACCCGTGAGAATGTACGCGTAGAACAGCCCCTCAAGTTTCTCGTACCTGGGGAAAATTTCATCGACGTTTGGTTTATCGTAAGGAAAAGACACATCGGGCAGTTTAAGTTCATAAACCGTGCGAATTCCCTGAAATTGAGGGGGTTGAAGTAGTACTCGTTCCCCTCGATGCCCCTCCCGGGTAAAAGCTTCATTTGTCCTAATTTCCTTTCTGGGGATTATACCTTTCACACAGGAGAGATTTGGGTCTTCCTTCTCCCAGCCCTCCCCGTTCCACCAAGGGTTGTGCCTGATGAGTTTGATTATCTCAATCGCCATGTGTGAAGTGTACTTTCATAGATTGCACCGTTTATGAAATTCCGCTTTCGCAACGGGCCACTAGAACGTCAAGCGCGGGGAGAATAAAGGGGAAAAGGCCTTCAGACCTTTATCCCGCCCATGACGAGGGCCATCACTGCCTTCTGGGCGTGGAGCCTGTTCTCCGCTTCATCAAAGACAACGCTGTTTGAGGAGTCAACGACGTCGTCCGTAACTTCTTCTCCCCTGTGGGCCGGGAGGCAGTGCATGAAGATGTAGTCCGGCTTGGCGTGCTTGACGAGGTCCTTATTCACCTGGAACGGCTGGAATATCCTCCTCCTCTCCTCAGCCTCGGCCTCCTGACCCATGCTCGCCCAGACGTCTGTGTAGATAACGTCCGCATCTTTGACCGCCTGAACCGGGTCGTGGAGGAGCTCGAATGAGCCGCCGCTCTCGGCCGCGTTCTGCTCCGCCCATTTGATGACTCTTTCGTCAGGTTCATAGCCTTCTGGGGTTGCAACGACGACGTTGGCACCGAGCTTGGTTCCAGCGATCATGAGGGAGTGGGCGACGTTGTTGCCGTCGCCAACGTAGACGACCTTCAAGCCGGCAATCCTGCCCTTCTTCTCTAGTATGGTCTGGTAGTCCGCTAAGGCTTGGCACGGGTGGGAAAAGTCACTGAGGGCGTTTATCACTGGAACGCTACTGTACTTGGCGAGGTCTTCAATGTCCTTGTGGGCATAGACCCTTGCAACGATTCCGTCCACATACCTGCTGAGAACACGGGCGGTGTCCGCTATTGTCTCACCGCGCCTGAGTTGGAGATCTTGGGCGTTGAGGTAGAGGCCGTAACCGCCGAGCTGGTATATTCCGACCTCAAAAGAGACCCTCGTTCTAGTTGAGGGCTTCTGGAATATCATGCCGAGTGTTTTACCCTCAAGAACCCTGTGTGCTTCTCCAATCTTGTTCCAGATCTTCATCATCTCGGCGGTTTTGAGAACAGTCTCGATCTCTTCCCTTGTAAAGTCCTGAAGGCAGAGGACATCCCTTCCTGCAAGGCTAACCACCATGTGCATCACCGATTAAAGCTGGCATTCGCTTTTAATAATCCTTTCGTCGGTTAATGGTTCGGTCGATTGAAATCTTTTGAGGATGCGGGCCCAGAAGCTTTCTAAATGTAATGTCCATCTATGCTTCTAAGTGGTTTGTGATGTACTTTCGATGGAGCTGAAACTGAACATTCCAAATACTCCTCGAAACTTTTTTAAGAGTCTACGTCCATAAGACTTTGAGGTGGTTCCATGACGGAGTTGAAGGATGCCAAGATCTGGGGAGGTATCGGAGCGATATTAACGGTTGTCGGCCTCGGTTTTGTGGGATTCGTACTGAAGTTGATAGGAGTTAAGAAGATCTCCGATGCCACCGGTAACGGGGAGATATTCAGTAAGTACCTGTGGTCCGCGGTCTTGGCCATAGTAGCATCTATTCTAATGCTTGCAGGCATGATCTCGGGTATGCTCTCCGGACATATGATGGGAATTGGTGCAATGATGATCGTCGGTGCGATCCTGATGATCGTGGCGGCTTACTTTATGAAGCAGAGCTACGACATGGTCGCCGAGGAGACCGGGGTGAGTATGTTTGGTACCGTCGCACTCCTCTACATTATAGGAGCGGTGCTCACCATAGTGGTGATCGGAGTCATACTAATTCTGATCGCAGCGATCCTGGAAATAGTTGCGTTTTTCTCTCTCCCGGATTCTGTCCCAGGAAAGGCAGAGCCCACACCGGCTGGGGAGGAGATTACGTTCTGATCCCCTTTTTCTGATTTTTCTGATGAGGACAGACACTGTTATGTTCTATCTGTGGCACTTCGTGTTTGGCGTTGGCTTCTCAAAAAACTAATAAGGTGGAAGTGCCGCTATCCTTGGTGACGATGATGGATAGTGGAATCAAGGTGACTCTTGTCAACTATACAAAAAAACCCCTTGAAACTGTCACATGGGCGGCATTGATAAGCTACTGGGAAGACTGGGAGAGCGGGGCCTTCAAGAGGATGGCTGAGAAGGACGTCGAGATGCACCTGCCGAGGATCCTTGGATATGGGCATGAGTCCATTCTGGAGCACGCGGTTCTGACCTTTGCAATTGAGGGATGCTCTCGCGTTTGTTCGCACCAGCTTGTTCGTCATAGACTTGCAAGTTACACCCAGCAGTCACAAAGATATATAAAATTAAACCCTAAAGACATCGAGGAAACATTTATAATTCCAGAGAGTGTTAAAGAAAACCCCGAGCTCTACGAAAAGTGGAAAAAGCTGATGCGCGAAGCCATTGAGCTTTACGATGAGAGCCACAAAGCGGGAATCCACCAGGAAGACGCGCGTTTTGTACTTCCCCAGGCGGTGAGGACGAAGATCGTTGTGACGATGAACTTTCGTGAGCTCAAGCACTTCCTCGGCCTCCGTGCATGCGAGCGGGCGCAGTGGGAGATAAGGGAAGTCGCATGGAAGATGCTGGAGGAGATTGCAAAGAACGAGGAGCTGAGGCCGATCATAAAATGGGCAAAACTCGGGCCACGCTGCATCCAGATTGGTTACTGCCCCGAAGGGAAATTAATGCCCTCAGGGTGTTGGAAAAGGACAAAAGAAAAGTGGAAAACCCTGCTGAGTTCTAAACCAACGGTTTAAGAAAGGCTTTTCTTGAGAGTCAATTTATTAAAAACCGGTGAGAACCAGTGAAAACCAAAAGCTGTGAAGTCCCAATCTCACATCCTTGGGAGAGCCTTCGGATGGTCCTTGGAGAGCCGGAGAAAACACTTCCATTTTTCCCGTATTTTGAGAGCGTGCACGGTGATGTGGTGCGCTTCAAGGTTCCCAAGTTCATCTTCAACTTCGGCTATGAGTTCAGACTCACCGTTGGGTTTCAGGATAAAAAGGCCATCTACACTTTCACAGGTAACAGGGGCATCCTGACGATCACGTTTGAGATGGTGGGCGAGGGACTCCGCGTCACCGCCAGCTGGGCCGGTTTCGGTGAGACTTTCATGGGCAGGCCCCCTTGAGAGGTTTGCCAAGGGAATAGCTGAGGCAATAAAGGATTTCTGTGAAGCGCAGGTTAGTTGTCCCGTTGCGGAGATATTGGAGGAGAGGGGCGTGGTTGAAAACATCTCTCCAAAAACCGCACCTGCCCTGATAAAGCGCATAGCCTGGGAGCTTAACGGAGTGGACTTTACAATGGAGGGGCGAGCTGCGGATGGTACTCTCCTATCTGTGAGAATTCAGGATGAGAAGCTGGTGGAACTGAAGGTGAGCGATTCAAAAGGGAAAGCTTCCACAATAGAGGCCGACGTTTCCATTCTGGAGCTCGATGAGGCCCTCTTTCACGACCTGCCTCTGAACAAGAAGTTTGAGATAGTGGTGAGAAGACTCTGAGACCTAAACTTTTTCTTTCTTAACTATCCGGTCTATAGCCCCTTTCAGCTCGTAGTAGGCTTCATGCAGTGATTCTGGAATGACTTTGGTGTTCGCTATCACGGGCATGAAGTTGGTATCCCCGTTCCACCTTGGAACGATGTGGAGGTGGACGTGATCGTCTATTCCGGCCCCCGCGACACGGCTGAGGTTCACACCCATATTGAAACCGTCCGGGTTCATAACATCCTTGAGAGCCTCTATAACGAGCTGCGAGAGTTTCATAATCTCGAGCAGTTCATCGTCGTTTAGGTCTTCCCATTTCCCCACGTGCCGATACGGTGCTATCATCACGTGGCCGGGGTTGTAGGGGTAGTTATTCATGATTATGAAGCTGTGTTCTCCCCTGTAAAGAATGAGCCTTTCATCGTCTCGATGCTCCTTGGGGAAGTCACAGAATATACAGCCGTTGTGTTTGGGTGAGCGTATATATTCAATTCTCCACGGTGCCCATAGCCGTTTCATCTTCACCACCGATGGGAGGTGGGGACCGAGTTTAAAAACTTTTAGAGCTTCATCCCTGAGAACATAAGCACCAGGTAGAGGAAGTAAACCGCGAGGAAGTAAATCCCTATTGGCCTTCCCAATCCGTGAGTCCGCCTTAGGGAGGCCGTCATTGGGAGCATCACGGCGAGCACTAGGGCCACTGTCAAAGCCGATGCACCCGTTTGAAGGGGCCGTATGACCGAGGCTATCCCCAGAACCACGAGGGCGTTCATTATATCTGCCCCGATTATGTTGCCCACACTTATACTACCCCTGCCCCTCACCGCCCCGTACATTGCGTTCGTCATCTCAGGTAGGGATGTCCCGATGGCCACTATGGTCGCTCCTATTACGAAATCCGAGATTCCCATAGCCTCCGCTATGTTCTCACCACCGTAAACAACCATCTTTGCCCCTGTAACAAGGATCAGGCCAAGGAACAGCAGTATCGCATAATCTAGGAGGGTTGCGTCTCCCCGTACGCTCCCGCCGTTTTCGTCTCTGGCATGCTTCTTAATGAGCCACTTCAGATAAATCACGTAGCTGCCCAGGAGTATAATCCCGTCAAACCTGGAAAGAACACCATCCGCAGATAGGAGCATTACCAGGAAGAACGACATCAGCATTATCAGTGAGTTCTCGTACGCGGCTCTGGTCGCTTTGAGGGGCCGTGCCAGGGCGGCAAGGCCTAATATCAGGGCGATGTTGGCGAATATGCTTCCTAGTGCATTCCCCAGGGCCATGCCGGTCAGCCCCTGATAGCTGGCCACGGCACTCGTTATGAGTTCGGGAAGTGTGGTTGCGAGGCTTATGAGAACTATGCTTATGACGAGGGTGGAAATACCGGCCTTCCGGGCTACCTCCACTATCTTGTCCGAGAGCATGTCCCCTGAGACCACCAGGAGCACGAGTCCTATGACTATCGCCATGACCCACAGCACCGCTTCTATCATTCACGTCCCCACGGCAACATCGGGACGGCATTTAATAATCTTTTGGAGGCCCTTCTCTGCGGGTTCACAGGGGGTCAGAAAGCTTTTAACCAATCCGTGGTATTCACCTGCGGTGATAGGCATGAGGCAGAGAAAGGGACTTCTCATAATCCTCGACGGCCTCGGGGACAGACCAGTTGAGGAATTCGGCGGTAAAACACCCCTGGAGCATGCTAACACTCCGAACATGGATAAACTCGCCAAAATGGGGATCCTCGGCCAGCAGGACCCGATAAAGCCAGGCCAGCCGGCCGGAAGCGACACTGCCCACCTGAGCATCTTCGGCTACAATCCTTACGAGGTCTACCGTGGGAGGGGCTACCTCGAAGCCATGGGTGTTGGCCTCGACCTGAGCGAGGACGACCTGGCATTCCGCGTCAACTTCGCGACCATTGAGGAAGGGATAATCACTGACAGACGTGCTGGCAGGATAAGCACGGAAGAAGCTCACGGGCTGGCGAGGGCCATTCAGGAGAATGTTAAAATTCCAGTCGAGTTCATCTTTGCCGGAGCCACGGGGCACAGGGCCGTCCTCGTCCTCAAAGGAATGGCCGCGGGCTATCACGTCGGTGAAAACGACCCTCACGAGGCGGGGAAGCCACCGCACAGATTCACCTGGGAGGACGAGGAGAGCAGGAAAGTTGCCAAGATCCTCGAAGAGTTCGTTGAAAAAGCGCATGAAGTCCTTGAGAGTCATCCAATCAATGAGAAGCGCAGGAAAGAGGGCAAGCCCGTTGCCAACTACCTCCTCATCCGCGGTGCAGGAACCTATCCGGATATACCAATGAAGTTCACCGAGCAGTGGAGGGTCAAAGCAGGGGCGGTCATAGCGGTCTCACTCGTCAAGGGCGTTGCTAGGGCGATAGGCTTTGACGTCTACACACCGGAGGGGGCAACAGGTGAGTACAACACCGACGAGATGGCCAAGGCAAGGAAGGTGGTTGAGCTGCTCAGGGACCACGACTTTGTGTTCCTCCACTTCAAGCCGACCGATGCCGCGGGTCACGACAACAACCCGAGGCTCAAGGTCGAGATGATAGAGAAGGCCGACAGGATGATCGGTTACATCGTCGAGCACATCAACCTCGACGATGTCGTGATAGCGATAACGGGCGACCACAGCACGCCATGCGAGGTCATGAACCACAGCGGCGACCCGGTTCCCCTCCTCATAGCGGGCGGTGGCGTCAGGGCCGACTACACCGAGAGCTTCGGCGAGCGTGAGTGCATGCGCGGCGGTATAGGAAGGATTAAGGGCCACGACATAGTGCCGGTAATGATGGACCTCATGAACAGAAGCGAGAAGTTCGGGGCTTAGGTCGGTCTGCCCTTTGTTCCTTTTTTCACCATTAGGTAGATGGACATCGGGAGAAGGGTCAGCGCGAAGGCCCATATCACCGCGGCGTAGAGGGCCGCGTCGATTCTGCCCCGTCTCAGAAGAAAGGTTAGTGCCCCAAGGGTTACGAGGTAAGCGCCCAGCTCCAGCGTGAAGATCCAAGAAACCCTTGAGGTTTTTCCAGTATAGGATAGCTTCTGCCGGACTTCAGCCACAAGGTAAACAACACCCATAACTATGGCCAGCAGGACTGATATCCCTCCCCAGTCCATCAGGTCTCCCCCGTACTGCCTGACCTTTTTTACTTAAAACGTTTCCCGACCAAAAACTTTATAAACCAGGCATGCATATGTAATATTGAACTTACACATGAAGAGGTGAAGATACATGAGGAAAAAGTTGGTTGGATTTGGGTTGCTGGTGCTGGGCCTCTTCGGTCTGGTGATTGGGGGGGCTGCTGCATACAGGGGTACCCTCTGGCCAAATCCGGAGGCACCGCAGACATATGCGGATGAATACAGCGCCCCACTGAGCGATGACGAGGCCAGCGGGCTTATTTACATGGTCGAGGAAGAGAAGCTCGCGAGGGATGTTTACCTGACGCTCTACAACGAAACGGGTCTTGAAGTCTTCGAGCGCATCGCCGAGAGCGAGCAGACCCATATGGATGCCGTGCTCTCATTGATAGGGAAGTACAACCTGACGGCTCCGGCGACGCTCGATCAGGTTGGTGTTTTCCAGAACGAGGAACTCCAGAGTATCTACAACCAGCTCGTTGAGCAGGGAAGCCGGAGTGAAGTTGACGCTCTAAAGGTTGGGGCCCTGATAGAGGAAACCGACATCAAAGACCTCGAGAACTGGACCGCCCAGACCGACAACGAGGACATCAGGGGGGTCTACAGCCACCTAATGGCGGGTAGCGAGAACCACCTGCGGGCCTTTACGGCTCAGCTTGATGCCCGGGGAGTTAGTTATACCGCTCAGGTACTCCCACAGGGGCAGGTTGACGAGATACTCAGCGAAGAGAACGGACACGGAAAGATGAGGGGAGAAGGCCACCGTATGGCGGGTAGAGACGATGGTACCGGGAACCACAGGGGAATACACGGAGAGAGCAGTGCACGCGGTACCCGTGGTGGGGGCATGAACGGCCCTAAAGGTGAATGTGGTGGAAGTGGAAGGGGCTTCCGCGGCTGATGCCCCTTTTGCATCTTCATTTTGATGGAGAGAATCTCCAGCGGAAAGCTTTTATTCTCCTACTTCCTTACTTATGCAGAGCTTCGCTTACACGTACGTCGGTGTGATGATCATGGTTCAGAGCATCACCGAACTTGTGGCAGTAGGGGAGGCCCTCTCAAACCCGGTTAGGGTCAAGGTACTGAGGATGCTCTGTGAAAAGGAGTGGTATGTCTATGAGATGGCCAAAGAGCTTGGTATATCACGACAACTTTTGTATCTTCATCTTAAGAAGCTTGAAAAGGCTGGGCTGGTCGAGAGCGAACTTCGCCTTGAGCCCGGTGATCCCAGGGCCAAGAAGTACTACAGGGCAAAGCGATTCAGGATCGTTCTCGACAACGACGTGATAAAACGCTTGGGGGAGGTTTGAAATGCCTTGGGGAGGTGAGCATATGCAGACCCCTAGTGGATGGATAAGCATAATCCTTGGTTTGATAATCCTCGTGGTGCTTGGCTTTGCTTTTTACCAAGTTAACAAGACGATGAACGACTTCAAGGTGGAGCTTGAAAGGCTGAAGGGTGTTCTCGAGGAGACAAGAAAGAACACCGAAGAAGTGAAAAGGAAGCTCGAAGAGGTCTAAATTATTACCTTATCATGACCTCAGAACCTTAACCTCATTTTTAAACATGTCCCAGTTAAGACCCAGGTGAATCGCAATTAGACTCAGCATGATGAGCCCATATTTCGACTTTAGTTTTAATAGCTCTAACCCCCTCATGCCTAGGAAAGAACCCTGCTTTACTGCCATCACTTCACCGATTGTGAGAAATACTGCCCCAATGTACACCGCTATCAATATGGACGAAAGCACAGCCTTGGTTTTCACCTTTGTTTTCGCGTTCATACATCTACCACCGTTGGTATGACAGGGGTCACTCATTTAAAACAATTTTGGTCCGCCAATTTATATTAGGAGGGGCTAAGGTTATCTCTATATTTTAGCGTTTAGACCGAAACTTTAAAGAGGTGGAACGCTTTAATTTTATTTGGTGATAGCGTGGTTGTGAAGGAGTTGAAGGTTCTTGGGGGCTATAGGGTAACGGCCATTGGTATGGGGACGTGGGGCATAGGCGGCTACGAGAGGCCCGATTATTCCTACGATAGGGAGAGCGTCGAGGCCCTGAGATATGGTCTGGAGCTAGGAATTAACCTCATCGATACGGCAGAGTTCTACGGTGCTGGCCACTCCGAGGAGCTCGTGGGCGAGGCGATTAGGGGCTTTGAGAGGGGAGAGATTTTCATAATCAGCAAGGTATGGCCGAGTCACTTCAGTTATAACGAGGCGAAGAATGCCGCGAGGGCAAGCGCGAAGAGACTTGGTACTTACATAGACCTCTACCTCCTCCACTGGCCCGGTGAGGACTGGGGGAAGATAGAAGAGACCCTCCACGCTTTGGAGGAACTCGTTGATGAAGGATTGATTCGTTACATAGGCGTCAGCAACTTTGACCTTGAGCTTCTGAAACGCTCCCAAGAGGCCATGAGGAGGCACGAGATAGTCGCCAATGAGGTGAAGTACTCCCTGAAGGACAGGTGGCCCGAGACGAGTGGATTGCTCGACTACATGAAGCGCGAAAAAATAGCGCTCATAGCCTACACCCCCCTCGAAAAAGGCTCGCTCGCGAGGAACTCCTGCTTGGGGGAAATTGGAAAGAAGTACGGGAAGACCTCGGCCCAGGTCGCCCTCAACTACCTCATCTGGGAGGAGAACGTTATAGCCATTCCGAAGGCTGGCAGAAGGGAGCACGTCGAGGAGAACGCCGGCGCGATGGGGTGGAGACTTTTAAGGGAAGATAGGGAGAAGGCAAGGGGGTGCGTCTGATGTACGGCTATCACAACCTGATTGCCCGGATAAACCTGACGGATGGGAAGGCCACATATGAGAAACTGCCCGATGAGATAATAAGAAAGTTCATCGGCGGGAAGGGCCTCGGCTACTACCTGATTTATCGCGAGGTTCCGCCGGTAACTGAGCCGTTGAGCGAGGCCAACAAGTTCGTTTTCGCTCCGGGAGGATTAACCGGCCTAGTGCCGGGCTCAAGCAAGGTCATAGCGGTGAGCAAGAGCCCGGAGACGGGGCTTATCAGTGATTCAAGCGGTGGAGACGCCTTCGGCCCGAAACTGAAGGGGCACTTCGATGCTCTTATCATCGAGGGAAAGAGCGAGGAGCCCGTTTATCTCCACGTTCACGATGGAAAAGTTGAGATTCTATCTGCGGAGCACCTCTGGGGCAGGGGCAACTATGAGGTTGCCAGAAGGCTCTGGAAGGAGCACCCCAAGGCGAGCATGGCGCTCATTGGCCCCGCAGGTGAGAGACTCAGCAGGATCGCCAACGTCATCTACGACACCGAGAGGGCGAGCGGAAGGGGTGGCCCTGGAGCCGTCCTCGGGAGCAAGAAGGTCAAAGCAGTTGTAGTCGAACCCGGCGAGAAGCCCAAGGTGGCCAACCCCGAGGAGTTCCAGAGACTCTGGCAGAGCTTTTACGACCACTTCGCCACCGACCCCAAGTACGAGCACACGAGGAACTACGGAACGAGCGACGCCTTAAGGAGCGCCGCCTCCCTGGGCATGAGCCCGGCCTACAACTTCTCAAGACCCTACATCCCGGACGAGCTGGCGAGCAAGTTGGCGGGAGACGAGGTCAAGAAGTATGAAGTCGAGCCTGAGTGGTTCGTTCACGGCAAGAGCTGTCCTATAAAGTGCGCCCGCTACGTTGAGGTGGAATACAGGGGCAAGAAGATACGCGTCAAGCCCGAATACGAGAGCATAGCGATGCTCGGAGCGGCTACCGGAGTCTTCAACTTCCCGGCGGTGGCCTACTTCAACTGGCTCGTTAACGACCTCGGGCTGGACAGCATAGCGACAGGGGCCACGATAGCGTGGCTCTTCGAGATGGTCAAGAAGGGCCTAATAAGCGAGGAGGAGATAGGATTCCCCGTTGAGGGCTTCGGCGACGAGGAGGCTGAGGAGAGGCTCATCAGGCTGATGGCAGAGAGGAAGGGCATCGGCGCGGTTCTGGCGGACGGTGTTAAGCGCGCCTGTGAGAGGCTCGGCAGGGGCTGTGAGTTCGCCGTCCACGTGAAGGGCATGGAGAGCCCAGCCTGGGACCCGCGCGGAAGGAGAACCTACGCCCTGAGCTATGCAACAGCCGACGTTGGAGCCTCTCATCTGAGGGGCTGGCCGAGGCCGCACCAGCTCCCCAACCAGGGGCCGGCAAAGGAGCTAGTGCCCTCGATGATAGAGGGCAGGGACGAGAGCTACATAACGGATATGCTCGGAACATGTAAGTTCGTCCCCTACAAGATGGAAGAGTTAGCCAGGCTCTACTCGCTCGTGACCGGCGAGGAGTGGACGGTTGAAAAGCTCAGAAAGGTGGCTCAAGCGGTCGAGAGCATTGCCAGAATACACGACGCCCTCGACTGGGTAACACCGCCGATGGACGACACGGTTCCGCCGCGCTGGTGGGAGCCGGAGCCAGACGGGCCGGCGGAGGGCAACGCGGCTTTCATAGACTACGGTGACTTTCTTGAAGCTCGCAGGGAGTTCTACAGACTGAGAGGCTGGCACGAGGAGCTTGGAGTTCCCCTGCCCGAGACAATGGAGGAGCTCGGCTATCCTGAATTTAAGGGAGATGCTGAGAGGGCGTTGGAGGTAGTGAAGACGAGGATAGGATCATGAGCCCTTCACGTTTTCTTTGCTTTCGCCACCGTTTCACATTTCAACGTTTTTATGTCCCTTTAAGTCCTCCCTCCGATTTTGACAACTGCCGGGACTATACAGGTGCCATTCTCGTTTTTTATCTCGATATCTTTACCGAAGGTGGATTTGACCGTGGAGTTGCAGGGGAACACTTTGCCATTGTGTTCCTCAAAAAACTGGAGATACTTCTTTATCTGCGTTTCGTTTGCCGGAACCAGCTTTACACTCATGTTTTCGAGATCAAAGAAGGCCAGATAAGTCCTGTTTTTCACCTCTATTATACCCTCCATACGGAGTATCCTGCACTTCGGGCTGAGCTTCGTGCAGGTACTCCCATCAACCCAGTAAGTGAGCTGTGGCTTAAGGGAGAAGTTGCTCAGGTTTGCGTCGTAGAGCATGTTCAATGCGGTATCCGGGGCGAGGGTGGGGGAGTTGGGCTTTGGACCCCGTGTCTCGTGGCCTATGATATGGAATGCAAGAAGGAGCGAGGCCACAACAACGATTAATACTAAGTATCTTTTTCTCATGGAGACCACAGTTACAACTTGGAAAAGGGTATTAAAGATGTGTCGGAAAAATCACCCCTTCAAAAACGCCTCCACCAGGTTCCTTGTCTCGTTGAAGGCCTCCAGCGGGATTCCCTTTGGGAGTCCGCCGATTTCCCCTTTGACATCTTTCAGGACGCCTTCTCCGGCTCCGAGGAACATGCCCTCGCTGACGATTCCCCTGAAGTTCGCAGGTGGGAGCAGGGCAACGGCGACGCGGTTGCCCTCCTTCACCGTTAGGTCGTTGGTGACAACGGTCAGGGCCCTATCACCAAGGTTGACGTTGGTGACGAGCAAGCGGTCGGCGTTCGGGTGCTTGCCAACGCTCATGACTTCTCCGACCTTTATGTCTACCGCTATGACCGGGTCGTTTATCTTACCTAGGGCCAGGCGTTTGTCGAGGCCGAGTATCGTGTTCAGGAAGAAGCGGACTTTGGCAACTGCCTCCTCAACCTTTTCCTTCTCGTCCTTGTCCGCCAGATTGAGAAACGTGTGATACCATTCCTCACCACCTAGAGCCCCGATTATTCCATTGGCCTTCTCCTTCAAAGCCCTCATCTGCGGGGTCTCAATCAGCTCCTTCGGCTCCACGTAGCTGTACCGCATCGCCTGTATCTCCGGAATCATCTCCTTCGCTAACTGAATCGCTCCCTTCTTGTTCCACTTCCCCTTGAACTTCGCGTGCTCCAGCGTCTTCAGAAACAGCTCCACTGCCTTTTCCGCCACCAGTAAGCGGTAATCCTTGCTCGTGTCCCACATAGCTCTCACCCTCCAGTGCCTTCAAAACGCGGTTCTTAACGCTTTCGTCCCTTATCCCCTCGGCTATCGAACGGGCCTTGACTTTGTCACCCCAGCGGGCATAGGCTAGAGCCACCTCTCCAAGGAGCTTCGACGCTATCTTATCGTCCCCGATAACGCCGGCAAGGATAAGCGGCTCCTCCAGGAAGCCTATGCGGAGGAAGCGCCTCGCTATCCTGTCAAGCTCTCCGTCGGCCGGTCTAAACTTTCCAACTAGGATTATCTCCATAGCATCGTTGAATACGCGTCTGCCAAGCTTTGGTTGCTCATGGAGGTTAAACCAGTACGAGAGTTCAAGCATTGCAAGCGCCCGGTTTTCTAGGGGTAAAAATCTCATCAGCTTCATTGCGACCTCAACATCGCCTCGCTCCAGTATCCCATCCACCGCACTCTTCCCTCTTTTAAGTACCTCCCCCACCAGTTCCATCCTTTCTTCAAGATACTGAGCTTGAAGGTTGAACTGCAGGGACGAATAAACGTCCTTTGCGAGGGAATAAAACTCAATGGCGGCCCCATTGGCAATCTCATCCCCGCTTCGTTCTATGGCCCTGGCCACCGAAAGTAGTGAGGAAAGTGCGTCTGAAGAGAATCCCCTAGAAAGCTGGAGTAGGTCCACAGCCTTTCGAAAGAGCTTTAACGCATCACTGTATCTATCGGACAGGACAAAGTTCCTCGCTATGCCCCCAAGGACCTCCCCCCTCAGGCGCAGGGAACTAATTTTTTCGGCCTCTGTGAGGGATATCTCCAGGTACCTCTCGGCTTCTTTGTCCCTGTTGATGGAATAGAGTGCGCGGCCAACTATAGAATATGCAAACGCCCGTTCTGGTGTTGCCTTAATCTCGTCGAGGGTTTTCAGGACATAGCTGAGGACTTCATCCCCGGGGAATGCCGTTAAGACCTCGGATAGTGCAAGCAAGCGCTTGATCTGTTCCGGAATTTCAAGGGCACGTCTGAGGGCTTTCCGGTACTCCCCCTTGTTGATGTAAACCTCCACGGTCTCCACATGAATCACCGGCTGAAAGGGGTGGTTTTCAAAGTAAAAAAGGATATCGCTATTTTCTGACCTTCCGGTCCCACCCTTCCAGCATGGTTTCAAGGGCAAGCAGGCTGTTTATTCTAAGCTTGACCTTGTGGTTTTCCCAGTCTATCGAGCCTTTGAACTCGTTGAGCAACTCAAAGACCTTCTCGGCTTCTTTACTAGATAGATTTCTTCCATAGAACTCTTCCCCACACCTGGGACATTTGAAGACGAAGCTCTCAAATGTCTCCATGAACTTGCCTTTATCCTGCAACACCTCTTCCACCCCTTCGATAGTGAGCATCTGCTCTATGAGTTCAGCCCAGTCGAGAACAGCTCCACAACGGGGACACTTTGCCATATTCATCCCTCCATATTCTTCAAAAACCGTTCAATCTCCTTTAGGATGGTTTTTACCCCTTCCTCAAGGTTTGCCTGTCCGTTGGCGCCTGCGGCACCAGGGTGGCCTCCCCCGGATCCCTGGATAACCGGACCCACCCCCTCCATTATCCTTCCGAGGTGGAGGCCCCTCTTGACGAGTGCCTCCCTCGCCCTGGCCGAGATTCTGACGCCGTTCTTCTCGCTTCCGACGATGGCTACGTCCGCGCCGAGGTTCAGGAACACTTTACAGGCAAGGGCCTCGTAAGCGGACACTCTTGAAACAGCTATTATATATTTCCTGAACTTTTTAACCTCAAGACGCTGGCACGCTTTCAGCACCGCCATCTTCTTTGCCTGGTCGATGTTCTCATCGCTTACCGGGGCAACAAGCTGGGATATCTCCCCCAGCTGGATTGGAAAATGCTCCAGCATCTCACTTACGGCTTTGAAAGTCTTCGTGTTTGCGAAGCGGAAGTTTGCTGTGTCGGTAATTATCCCGGCCAAGAGCGCCCTAACGGCCGTTTCGTTATAAACTCCGAGGTACTTTAAAAGCTCCCACACGATTTCAGCCGTTGACGTTCTGGATGAATCAACCACGCGGATATCCGCCCGTATCGGCTTCTCCTTCTCGACGTGGTGGTCTATGACTACGAGGGTTCTTCCCTCCCGGACCTCGATAGGTTCAAGCTGTTCGAGGGATGATGTGTCGAAGATCACAACGACGTCTTCCTCCACCGGAGGATTCCTCTCAACGGGGACCGGCGAGAGGGAAAGCAATCTCTTGGCATAGGAGGAGACGCTCTGAGCAACGCCTATCTTGACCCTTTCTACCCCGGTGGACTTCAGGTAGATAGCGAACGCTATAGCCGAACCCAACGAATCCGGGTCTGCGTTATGGTGGCACAGCAGGAGGAAGGACCTGTCCTCAGAGGCCCTCAGAAATTTTTTAAGCTTTACCTTCCCCTTCATGTGCGATCTCCCACAGTCTTTGTTCGACGGCCCGATACGCCATATCAATGGCTTCATCGATGAGATTCCCAACATCGGTTCTCACAAATATTGGAACCTCAAGGTAAACCTCGATCTCCAGATCCAGGGTCTTTCCCCGGTTTATTCTAGTCGTGACCTCAAAATCTTTTACCTCGCTCTTGGTGAGGTCCTCAAAGACGCGGTCGATTATTGTCTCCTGTGCGATCTCCCCTATCTCAACCAACCTTTCCGGCTCAAGGTCAGGCAGACCTATGTAAACGACCTTCCTTTCACTGCTCTTTTCTGCCCCCACGTCCTTCACCTCAGAAATGAAAAAGGATCAGCCGGCTACCGGCGGTTTCAGTGAGGACTGTATCTGGGCGGTGAGGTCCTTAAGCTTCTCATTGAGTTTCTTTTCCTGTCTCTCAAGGGCGTTTAGTCTTATCTCGAGTGTCTCAACCTTTTCCTTCAGCTCTCCAATGGCCTTCTCCTTGGTGGTTTTTACAACAAGGGTGCCGACGGTCTTGTATATTACCGTCCCATCCTCCACGGCATCAATCTCCTCAAGGGCCTTTTTAGTGTCGTTCAGTTCGATCTGAAGTTTCTGCTTCTGCTGAATGACAAGCTGAAGCTGCTGCTGGTAGCTCTCAAGTTGCCCCAACATGGCCTGAACCTGCGGTGGAATGTTCTGCATAGCCAACACCTCCGTAATCATAATGCCGAGTGAGAATAAGGGGCAGGCTTTAAATAGTTTAGGCTAAAAGAGATTTAAGAGTTATTGGATCAAAAACCGCAAGACCCTCCTAGAGTATATCCGAACTTCCTGTAATAACACCGTATTTTTCGCCTGGAGAATATCAACATCCTGTTAGCTGCCTCTTTGGCACTAATTTTTTTAATGTCTGCTAAAACAATGACCCTTTCTTCAGGGGGTAGCCAAGGCTTAAAGGCTTCAATTAGCACCCCCATTGAATGCCATTGGTCAATATTCCCAGAGCTACTCCCTCTTCAAAACAATATTCCATTAGTTGGCGAGCGTACTTAGCAACTACTCCCCTCCTTCCAATAATTGACGTCTTTGCACTTTTAGCCTCTAAAAATGCTACTGGTTTTCCATCTACGATTAACGTATAATCAGGCCGTTTTTTGTTTCTGGTCTGTTTCTCTGGATATACCTCTTGGGGGTTATCTACTTCCCACCATAGCCCGTTTAGAATGGGGAGTATTATATGTTGTTTTGTTGCTTCTTCGTTGGAAATTCTCGGGTATAGCTCCTTAATGGTTTCAATCTTATCCTCTAAGGGGGATGAAAACAGACCTGACATAAGCTCTATCACCGATACTAAACTTCGGAACCTAATATTAAAATTTTACTATATTTTAGTAGAATCAATGGCAACCTTTATCCACCGAAGGTAAGAGTTCAGCGTTCCCCTTAAAGCCGAGTTGTCTTTTGTTAAAAACCTTATCACTATTTTCTTTCCGTCTCTGAGAAACTCTATTTTGCTCCTCCGATAAGGGACGGACTCATGCTCGTAGAGAACGCTCTCATAGACCACCCTGGCGGTTTCCTCATCCGGAAAAGAGAGCTCGATCATTCCTTCAATTGGCCAGGTTTTTTCTTTAGAAGAGCCCCTTTGTACTCCCATCTCCGACCGTCCTCCATTATCCAGATCTTGACGCTTATTAAGGGTCCTATGGGGTTTTTCTTCTCAACATCAAAGCGGTAGAAGTCCACCGCCATTCCGCGCGGATGCCTCTCGATGACGCTCAGAACATCGGTGTTGTATCTGTCGACTATTCCGAGGAGCGAGCGCTCCTTTCTCGGCACGAACTTCCCACCGGTAAGTTCGGCAAAGACCTGGGCGAAGGCAACGTGGTCGAGGCCAACGCGCTTTGCTGTGGTCACAACAAGCGGCATCTCCTCGCGTATGGGCCTTATGTCTCTAAAACCAATCTCGCGCTGGAGCTTTATGCCGTGGAGGTACAGGTAGCCGAGGTAGCCCCAGTCCTCGGGGTCAACCCGGATGAAGGTCATCTTGAGTGGGTTGCCCTTCCAGACGTTGACTATCAGAAGCCTCTCGTAGTTCCTGTCGTAGGCTTCCATTAAAAGGTCGTGGAGGGTCTTCTTCCCCCTGGTCAGGTATAAGGAGCCGGGAAAGACCTTCTCCAAGTCGTGACCGAAGCTCCTCGTCCTCCTCGTGGGTCTGTGGGAAGTCGTTATCAGCATCATGGCCCTCACTCAAAACCGGGTTAACTCGATAAAAGGCTTTCGAAATCCGAAAGAATCAGATCGCTTTAACGCGCCTGGCCACACGGGGCCTCGGTTTATAGAGTATCTTGCTGCCGCAGTAGGGGCAGCGGACTTCTCTGGTATTCTCTAGGTCGAGCTCGACCTCCTTTCCACACTTCGCACAGCGGTAAACACCCATCACCATGGTCATCACCTGAATAGAAGGAGAGGTGTCAGGCCTTGGAGGCCGTGACGCGCTTGGCGACCTTCCCGGCCGGAGTGGTCGGCAGGTAGGCACCACCGGCGAAGGTGGCACCACACTTCTGGCACTGCCATATACCCGTGCTTATCCTCTTGACGGCCTTCCTCCCACAGACCGGGCAGACGTGCTTCTGCCGCATCCTGGCTTCAACTGTCGCCACCCGCCTTCTTATCTTAAGACCATACCTGGAACCGTATCTTCCGCCTGATCCAACCTTAGTGGTTCTTCCCATGAGCATCACCCCTGATGATGTATTGTTTTCACGACTGAAGGTCTTTTTCGGGGACGTTTTATAAACCTTGTGCATATCCAGTTTGCCGAGCAAAGTTCGGTCAGGAGATTAGTGTCCCTCAGGCACCTCTAGAAAGTGAAACACTCCCAAAACCGACCAGTAGGAAAGAAATCCCCTCTCAAATGAGTTCACTTAAAAAAATCACTTAATTTTTCGCCAGCGCTGGAGCTTTTGAAAAAAAGCTTTACCAAAAGGCAGTCATCCAATAGAGAATCATGACCTTTTGACAAACTTTTCGTCAGACGTGGATTTGATTAAATAAGCTGGTCGGTTTAGAAGGTTTCGTTTTTCTTTTAACGTCCTTCGGGCGTTATTTCACAGTGAAAACACTAAAAAACTGCAATTTGTTGAGTAAGCCCAACTTAAGAACTGCCACTTAGAAATGGCATGCCGGCCTTGATCAAACTTCGCCTTTGCGAATTTTGTATTGGTGGGCCCGCGGGGATTCGAACCCCGGACCTTCACCGTGTCAGGGTGACGTCATAACCAGTCTAGACCACGGGCCCGCCCAGGGATGGTGGACCGGCCGGGATTTGAACCCGGGGCCTCCGCCTTGCCAAGGCGGCGCTCATACCAGGCTGAGCTACCGGCCCACTCCCATTGACGCCGTAAACACCTACAGGGCTCCCTTTATAAATTTTTTGGTTAGGTCCATATCATTAAAATTTCCATCGAAAAGTTAATATCGAAGTTTGCCCATCTGTGAACGGTGATTGTGATGGGAACTTTTAATCCGCGGAGCGAGTCTGAACGAATTAAGGATCAGATAATAGCCTGGAGAAGGGACTTCCACATGCACCCGGAGCTCAAGTACGAGGAGGAGAGAACCTCAAGAATAGTGGAAGAACACCTGCGCGAGTGGGGATACTCCATTAAACGTGTCGGAACCGGGATTATGGCGGACATCGGCGAGGGTAAGAAGACGATAGCCCTAAGGGCCGACATGGACGCCCTGCCAGTTCAGGAGGAGAATGACGTCCCTTATAAGTCCCGCGTTCCCGGAAAGATGCACGCCTGCGGACACGATGCCCACACGGCCATGCTCCTCGGGGCGGCGAAGATAATAGCCGAGCATATCGATGAGCTCAACGGCAGGGTGAGGCTAATCTTCCAGCCGGCCGAGGAGGGCGGCAACGGGGCGGTGAAGATGATAGAGGGCGGTGCACTTGAAGGAGTGGATGCAGTGTTCGGCCTCCACGTGTGGATCGACATGCCCAGCGGGGTGATAGGGATAAGGGAAGGCCCGTTCATGGCCGGTGCGGGCATATTCAAGGCACGGATAATAGGAAAAGGCGGCCACGGGGCATCGCCACACCAGACCGTCGATCCAATTCCCATAGCGGCGGAAGCAATACTCGCACTCCAGACCATAGCGAGCAGAAACGTACCTCCAATTGAGACTGGCGTTGTAAGCGTCACTGCTGTACAGGCTGGGACGGCCTTCAACGTGATTCCAGAGGAAGTCCAGATGAAGGGAACGGTAAGATTCTTCAAGCACGAGATAGGCGAGCTGATTCAGAGGCGCATGAAGGAGATACTCGAAGGCGTCACCATGGCACACGGGGCTTCCTACGAACTGTCGATAGAGGAGCTCGTCCCGCCGACCGTTAACGATAAGGGCATGGCGGCTTTTGCCAGAAAAGTGGCCGAAAAGTACGGCCTGAGGTACGGCGATGTTGAGCCAACCATGGGCGCCGAGGACTTCGCCTTCTACCTCCAGAAAGTCCCCGGAGCGTTCCTGACGCTCGGGATATACAACGAGGAAAAGGGAATAATCTACCCGCACCATCATCCGAGGTTCGACGTTGATGAAGATGTTCTCCACCTCGGAACGGCGATGGAAGTCGCCCTTGCCATGGAGTTCCTTAAATGAGGGATTTCGCGAGTATCTTAATTTTTCCCACCCTTTCATCGCCGAAGCTCTCAACGTCGCCCGGCAAGACTGTCAGAACCCGCTCAAACCCGAGAGTCTTTGCCCTGCTGAAAACCGCCTTCAAGTCCCCAATCCTGCCCCAGAGAAGGAGTGCAGCGCCCTCCCTCCCGGGGAGACTCTTGAGGACATAGTACGAGCCGCCACTCCTGCCGGATTCGATCGTATAGTGAATCCCGGCGATGTTGTCCTTAAAGGCCGAGAAGAACATGCTGTAGGAGCTCTGGAATCTGCCAGCAACCAAGTCAAGGTTTTTAACGTCCTTCCAGCCGAACGCCGAAGGCTCCACGGTTCCTCCGCCCCTCGCCGGAACCCATACGGTTGTCCCCGTGAAAAGCTCAGCGTCAAAGCCGAGCTTTCTGTAGAATCCCTCCGCATCCTCATCCGGCTGGACGGTCAGCATCTCGACCTTCCGCTCCTTAGCGACCTCCCCAACGAACTCCATCAGAAGCCTTCCGATTTCCCTGCCCCTGTAGTCGGGGTGAACCTCGATAACGTCCACGTGCCCTATTTTCCTGAGCCTTCCACCAACGGGCTCCTCGGAGAACAGAACCTCGACCTCGCCAACTATAATACCTTTTAGCTCGGCAACGGCCACGAGCTGGTCATCAATGAGGAGGTTGTTCAGATGGATCGCGCAGGTCTCAACGTTCATCCAGGGACCGCCTCTGGTGTAGCGTTCGTAGAGGTTGCCGTTGAGTCTCTCGCCGGCCGTGTGGAGTGAAACTATCCCCTCGACGTCGTCAAGGGTTGCCAAACGGATCCGCATCGTCTTCACCCAGGTAGCCGAACTTCCTCAGCACGTGGAGGATTCCCTCCGCTCCGCCCTGACCATAGGTCTTTTCCGTCACGTAGTCGGCTTCTTTTTTCAGGCTCTCCGGCGCCTGGCCAACGGCGACGCGGTAGCCGACTACTCTGAATGCATCGAGGTCGTTCTCGCCGTCACCTATGTGGGCAACCTCTCCCGGCTCTATCCCGAGCACCTCGCAGGCCTTCTTTATCCCCGTCCCCTTGTTTATCCAGGGCTTCTTGACGTGTATCGCGAAGCCGGAATCAACGGCGACGAGGTTAAGACCGAGCTCCTCTATTATGTCCCTCACGGCTTCAACAGGAATTGTGCGCAAAATCACCAGCCCTGCCTTCCTCTCAGGCATCGAGAAGCTGAGCACCGCCTCTGGGTAGCGCCTCTTCACCTCACTCCAGAGAATCCACTCCTCGTCCATCTTCGTCAGATAAGCCCTCCTCCTCAGCCGGCCGTCCTTAACCGAGAGCGCCCCGCCGTCTTCACCAACCACGGGGCCACTTGTACCGATGAGGATGGTGGCGGCCTCTCCGAACTGGAGGGTGTTCCCTGTTACCAGCATTACCGGAACCCCGAGGCCCTCCGCCAGCCTTATGGCTTCTAGTGCCTTCTTGTGGAGCCTCCTATCCGGATAAGTTATTGTGCCATCTATATCAACTGAGATAGCCTTTACCATTTTCCCACCCCTATCATCTTGCGTGAGGAGAATAAAAACAAAGCGGTTGGTTCCGTTACTCGCGAGGCCGTTTCAATGATCCTTCATTATCTCCCTGAGCACGCTGGTCGCATAAACACCTTTCGGAAGGAAAAACCTGAAGCACATTCCAGTTCCGGGGATGTGGCCGTAGGTGAGGCCAAGGGGCCTAATCAAAAGCTCCCTTCTTCCTCCGGGCTCGGCCATCGGTTTCGGAAGCTTTCTGAAGACTTCGAGGGATATCCCTTCCGCCTCAAGTATCTCCTCTTCCAGCCTCCCAGGAAGCCCCTTAGCACGCCTCATGGCAAAGCCAAAGAGCGGGCCACTGACTGCAGCCTCGCCGCGTTGTATCTTCCTGTTTACAAAATCCCTGTTGGTCTCGGTCACTCGGTAGGTTCTGTCGCGGTAGGGGATTCCTCCCTTCACCTGGACGACGATATCGCCGACGAGGGCCTCGTTCAGGGGAATACCTCTTTCAATCCTCCGGGAGATGTAGAGGTTGAAGAGGTAGCTCTGGTAGGCATGGATGAAGATGCGCATTATGGGAAGTGGAAGGCTTAGAAAAGCCCTCTTCCAGCTCCCGGTCTCCTTGTAGCGGTAGAGGAGTGTCCTTTCATAGCGCAGGAAGTTCGGAAATTCCTCCAGAGCTTTCTCAACATCGCCAGTCTCCCAGAAGTGTCTTCTGGCCTCGTCCCCTTCCATACCCCCTTCGTGCGCTCCGAGGAAGAGCCTCGCGGCACCCTCGAAGTCCCCCTGCAGGAGGAGCTTTCCGATCAGGTGGTTCGTGACACGTTTCTCCCCGAAACGCTGGTAGCCAAAGTAGTTGGGAAAGCCACCCTTTCTCTTCAGTTCCCTCACTATCTCTCTGGTTCTCTCAAAGGCATCATCACCAACGCCACGGACGATTATCCTGAAGCGGTTTCCAGTGAGGTGGCCGAGCTTGATAAACCTACCGTAGGAAACGAAGCGGAGCTCAACGTCCCTGATCCGAACGGTTTTGACCTTTTCCTTGGCCTTAGCAGGAACGCTGATGTACTGATACGTCACCGCGTGCCGGTCCTTCGTCCCGGCGAAGCCCACGTCCCTGTAGCTAATCCCGGCCCGCTTGGCTATCTCCTTGACGGCGCTCATGGTGTCCCAGTTTCGCTTTTTGAGTAGGAAGATGGTGTGCTTCCTGCCCTCAAATATCTGGGGCAGGGGGTCTTCGATGACGACGAAGTCCTCAGGAAAAACCTTTATCCTGCCCCCAATGCCGGGTTCTTTGCTCAGATACCTGAACCGGGAAAAAAACTCGCGGTAGTCCATCTCAATCACCTAAAATCTCCAAAATTCGCGAAAGGATTTGCAATTCCGTTTGAGCTTCTCAAAGTCGAGCTTGTCAGCATACTTTGGAAGATTGGATTTGGTGTAACGCTCTCTCTTTTTCAGTTCATCGGAAGGTTTGGTACTCCAACTGTAGCCGAGGCTTTTGCATATCCATTCTTCAATCTCGTACTCAAAGATGAAAATCTTAACCGGAACCTCCGTTTTTTTAGGGACATGTTTCGCAATGTCCCGTTTACGTGACCCATAATTTGCAGGACCATCCCCATCGTAAACAATAAGTATGAATTCAGGGAAAGCAATCTCAGCAGCCTTGATAATTTTGGTTAACTTAGGATTGCAGAGATAAGGAGCATGAATCAGATTCCTTCTTCCAGAAAGCTTCTTGAGTTTGATGTTAGCAAGCCCCTCATGGTTCAATCTGCCCAAGAGACGTTTGAAGAACTCTCCCCCGTAGGTATCCTCAGTAATGATGACTATCTCTTTTGCCATGCCCATCACTGCTTTTTGTTCTCAAAGAGTGAACCGTAAAGCCATCCCTCACTGAGGGTGATGCCCCTCTCATTAAGGAACTCTTTGATTTTTTCGGGATCTTTTATTCTTTTGAAGACAGTCTCACCATTCTCCTTATCGACGAGCACAAGGTCAGAAGGCTCAACGATATCAACGACAACCGGGGAGTGGGTCGTAATAATAACCTGGCTCTCGCTTTCCTTGAGTGTGTCTATTACCAGTTCAAGGGTTTCGGGATGTAAGGAATTCTCAATTTCGTCAATTATCAGGAGAGGAGGTTTGAGATAAACTGCAGTAAGGATTGCAAGAACCTTATAGAAACCGTCAGAGATGCCTGGCGGAGCAAGTTCAAGATCGTTCTCAAAGACTTTCATCATGACCCTTCCATCCTCAGTGAGCTGGAAGAATATTCTTGTGTTGGGGAAGGCTATGAAGAGAGGCTCAGCTATTTCCTCCGGCAATCTGCCTTCGCGGAGCCAGATGTTATAGAGGAGCGGAATGAGGTTTGAAGCGTCTTCGTTGAGGGTTGTTTCCTTGCGGGGATATTGTGGCGTTTTGAGAGCCCTAATAAAAATTTGCCTTAGTATTAATTGTTTCTTTAAAAATTCAAGGTATGCACTTTTTATTGACTTCCAATTGGCGATATCTCCTAAAAGAACCGGTCGCATAGAAGTATAATCCATAAGAATTTCGAATAAGGATGCATCTTCCAAGTCTTTTGGTAACTTTTCTCGTATGATTCCTAGATTTAAATCTGAGAACTCTGAAATCGTAGGGTACTCTAAACCCGAAAAAGCCATTTTTAGCCACTCTTTATCATGAACAACCTTTAGAAGATGGCCCTCCTTCTCGATCCTTACGTAACCAGAAACCTCAATAACCTCCTTCAAAATCTCAAAACTTCCCCCAGTTCCAGTAAAAGTCGTTTCAAAATAAACATCATAACCATCAACGTCGAAAAGCATCCCCACGATTATCGGTAACTCCTCTTTTCCGGCCCAAACGACATTATTGTAACCCCACCATTCAAGGAATGGATTTGTGTCTTTTTCAACATAGATTTTCCTAAGAAGCTTGAAGACCTCCACAAGATTTGTCTTGCCCGAGGCGTTGGGACCAATGATAACGTTGAACTTATCCAGCTCTACCTCGCAGTTCCTGAGACTCTTGAAGTTTCTAACAGTGAGCTTCTTCAGCCTCACGCTCTCACCGAAGATTAAAACGGCTAAATGATTAAAAGACTTCCGCTCACACCAGCTTCAAATGGCCGGTAACCTTGTCAACGAGCTCCTCGGGCCCGGGGCCGATTGCCAGAACCGTTAGTGTCCCCGGAGGAATCTCGGTTAAGCCGGCATCTCTGATGAGCGCCGTTGGGATGCCCAGCTTTTCAGCCTGGGCCTTCAGCTCGAAGAGCTCCTCCTCGTTTTCGGCCTTGACGACGACCTTCTTCTGCCCCTCATGGAACCAGGCCTTGAACCACTCGGGCTTCTCTTTCTGGGCCTTGAGGGCGGCGGTAACGGCCCCGTGGGCCACCTGGACGGCAAACTTGCCCTTGCTGAGCTTGAGGTCGTTCCGTGTGACCATAACCTGTTTGTACCTAAACATCGTTCATCCCAACCTCCGTTGGGCAGGGGCTTAATAAGTTTAGGGGAAGAAAAAGAGTTCAAAGTTCTTCTATCTCTTTGATTTCCTTCCCGGTTGGACTCTCCTCCTCTTTCTTGGGCAGTCCACCTGGGCGGCTCTTCTTCTTCCTTTCCAGGACCCCTTTAAGTTTTTCTGCCTCGTACCAGTATCTGTAGGTGAGTCCAGCCAGCACGATGGTTAGGATTATGAACAGTATCCCCACTCCCTTCCAAGTGTTGCTCTTCGACGGAAGGTATGTCTGTGCAACGGCGGCTATCTCCTTGGCTGTGGGTTCGGGGTTCGTCATGCTTGAGAGGGTCCTGTTTATGTACCCTGGAAGCTCATCCGCCCTCGGGTAAACCTTGACCTCTTTGAGGACCACCTTCGGTGGGATGCTGTTTATTGTCACGAGGTTTCCCAGGTAGGTCTGGTGAACATTTCCGATGGGGTCCGTGTACATGAGGGTTGCCCTGATGTTGGTGATGTTTGCGGAGAGGACTTTTAGGTCAACCTGAACCGTTTTTGTTTCTCCAGCGCGGATCGTTCCGAGTTTTATGGTGGATGGACCGTTAAGGCTGTTGGAGAGGTCCAGGATTAAAGTAGCGTTCTGGACGTACTCGTAGTTTTTGTTTCCTGTACCTGCGTTTACCGTGAATTTGAGGCTCACTGTTTTGTTCACGTCTGTGGTGATGTAGCTTCCCCATGTTCCGTTGTACGCCAGTGCCTTCACGCTTAGGGATGGGACGTTGTAAACCTCAACCCCCGCAAGGGTCGGGGAATAAACGATCCGTTTTTGGCCTGTTTCGAGGCTCTGGTCATCGTAGAACGTCACGATGGCCTTGCCGATCTCGAACTTCCCAACTTTGGTGGGCTTTAGGATGTAGATGAGTGCCGGCATGTTGGTGAACGCGGAGAGGGTCTTGAGGTTCCAGCTTTTTGCCTGACTCACCAGCTGGAAATCGTTTGGGATAGGTGCCGCAACGCTGACATCATAGGCGTCTCCCCTGCCGAGGTTCTCTACGTTTATGACAACCACGAGGTTGTCACTGAGCATGATTTTTCTGGGGGTGGCGTTTATTGTTGCCATGACGTTTGCCCGCCGTAGGATGGGTGTCACTTCGGTCCCGGGCGGGGCGTATATCCTTATCGTGGCCCTCTTGTAATTCGGCTCCACGGTTGAGACTGATATCTTGAATGGGCTGTTGGAGATGACTTTGGGAAGGTCTCCGACTTCCAGGAGGGCCGTTCCCAGGCTCTGGCTCCCCTTGAGGACCTCGATCTTGGCCACGCTTGGTATCGTCGTCAGGAGCTTGACGTAGTAGGTCGTGTTCTGGTACTTCACGGGCAACTGCTCGTTGACGTAGAGAAGCCCACTGTAGACCAGTACGTCCTCAACCTGGGAGGGTGTGTTGGTTCCGCCGCCTTCAACTCCTCCGTTGGCGCGGAGTATCTTGAAGCTGGTTGAAGCCACCTTCGGTATGTACACGTCGAACGTGGCACCGTTTGTGACGGTGTTAAGAACCTGTATGTACAGGTAGTTGTTGTAGTAATAATTGTCGCCGAGTTTGTACCTCACGCTTCCTCCAGAGCCCTTGCTTATTATGAGGGTTCTGGTCTCTCCGTAGGGGAGGGTTACTTGGAACGTCGCTTGGTCGCCTGAAACCGCGGTCAGTTTGATTTTTATCTGGGGCAGTCCCTGTGGGAGGGTTACCTCCCCTCCTACCAGCATGCTCTGGTTGGATAGTAACTTCTGGAGTGGTGACTGTATCTCTATCAGGGCACTCTTGTCCTCGCTCTTTATCCAGAGGACTGATACGTTTAAGTACGGGCTCTGGGTGTTCGGGTACGCGAACCATTCCCCTGTGGAGGCGACGTAGTTCATTGCCCCGGTGGGCCCGGTTACCCTGAAGTATATCTTGGTCACGTTGCCGCCGAGGGTGGGAGCCTGCAGGTCAACGTATTCTATGGTGAAGGAGCCGAGGCTGACTTTGTCGGAGGGGCCCAGGCTCACCGCTGAGATACTCGCGTATTTTGGAACGTCCGCTGACGCTATAGGATGGAATACGGACATTGTTGAGAGAATCAGAAGCCCAAACAGGATTAAAGCAGAGAGTTTTTTCATAGTTTCGACCTCCAGTGGACGTTAGCCTAATTACAAAAGGAAAATGTAGTATAAAGGCGTTACGGTGTAAGCCTCTTCCTGTCCCTTGGGAACAGTACGACTTCCCTTATGTTGGGAATGTCCAGCATCTGCTTGACGAGGCGCTCGGCCCCGAGGCCGAAGCCTCCGTGCGGGGGCATTCCATACTGAAACGTTTTCAGGTAGAACTCGAAACTCTCTGGGCTTAGACCTTTCTCCCGTATCTGCTCAACGAGGACGTCGTGCCTGTGCTCTCTCTGACCCCCGGAGGATATCTCGACACCGCGATATTCCAGGTCAAAGGCGCGGCTTATCTCCGGTTTCTCATCGTACTTCATGATGTAGAATGGCTTGGCCTCACTTGGGTACATGTAAAGGAAGTAGAGGGGTGCGCCTTCGTTTTCGAGCAGGTATCTTCCGAGGAGTTTCTCCCCCTCGGTGTCAATGTCCTCCCCCCATGGGATTTCCTTGCCGAGGTCGCCGAGGATTTCAAGTGCTCTATCATAGCTCAGTCGCGGGAAGGGCAGTTTTGGTTCCTCAAGCTCGAAGTTTAGTATTTCAAGCTCTCTAGAATTATTTTCGCGGACGTAGTCAATGGTATGGGCCACGAGCCTTTCGAGGAACCCCATCACTTCCTCCTCGTTTTCGATGAAGGCCATTTCGGAATCTACGCTCCAGGCCTCGTTTAGGTGCCTCGTGGTGTTGTGCTCCTCAGCCCTGAAAATCGGTGCTATCTCGTAAACCCTGTCCAGACCGCTCGCCATCATCATCTGCTTGTAGAGCTGGGGGCTCTGGGCGAGGAAGGCGTCCTTTTCGAAGTACTTCATTGGGAAGAGTTCGGTGCCTCCTTCCGTGGCCGTGGCGATTATCTTCGGTGTATGGATCTCTATAAAGTCGTTTGAGTGGAAGAAGTCGCGGAGGGCTTTAAAGACGCTTGACCTTATTTTGAAGATGGCCATTACCTCGGGGTTTCTGAGATCCATGAAACGGTTGTCGAGCCGGGTGTCGAGCTCCGCTTTGACCTTGCCCGTTGGGTCTAGAGGGAGGGGGCTTTTGGCCCTGCTCAGAACCTCCAGCCTCTCCGGCAGTACCTCAAACCCGAGTTTTGCCTTTGGTGTGAAGTTGACGATCCCCTCAACGGCCACAACGTCCTCCGCGTTTAATCTGGGGATGAGTTTGAATATATCCGATTCAACCTTCTTCTTTGGGGCCGTTATCTGTACTATGCCCTCCCTGTCCCTTATCCACAGGAATTTTATTCCGCCGAGGTCTTTTACCTCCCACACCCATCCGGCGATTTTAACCCTCTGGCCGTTCAGTTCCTCGGTTATCTGGTTTGAGTAGTGCGTTCTGTACATCACGATTACCTCCGTTCAAATTAAAAGAGTCAGATGAAGGATAGCCTGACCTCTCCACCAACCATCTGGGAAAGCAGGTTCTCCAGGACGCTGGGCTTCTCGGGTAGCTTTTTCCTATCCCTGCTCAGGATGAGGACCTTGTAGTACGTTCCGCCCCCGGGTTTGTACACCACGTTGACCCCGAAGACTCCTGCGGGGTAGAGGAGATCGGTTGCGAGCTTTTTCACCTCGTTCGTTCCGCTGACTTTGAGCCCCTCTATAACCCGGATCCTCTTTCCGAGCTCTCTCATTAACGCTTTGATGTTCCTGCCACCTTTTCCGATGGTTAGCGGAACATCCCCGGGACCCACCATTATGACTATCAGGTCGCCCGCTTCGACCGCTTTTTTGAACTCTATATCGACGTCGCCTAGGAGTTTGTAGAGAAGTCTCGCCACTTTAACATCAAGCTCGGAGATAACACCTTCCTGGAGCTTTTTTTCATCCGCAGGACAAAGAATGTCGTCGGTCTTTAAACACACCTCACAGATTGGTGCTTTCATTTCCTCACCTCCTCCCGCTCAAAGAATGAACTTGATGGACTAACCTAAATTCAGGGGGCTCTTTAAAAACCTTATTATGGGTTGAAGGGGACGGAGGAGTTCTCAGATTTCTCCCTCTATCTCCCTTCTCAGTCTCTTCACAAACTCCTCCGTGAACCGGTGTCTCTCCCGGGCGAGCTGCTTGGCGGTTTCAGTGTACATTAACCCTCTAAGCTGGAGTATCTTTTCCTCAAAATGTGCCAAGGAGTCCTCAATGCTTCTGCCGTGCTCTCCGGAGTACATGAAAACCCTGGCTACACCGATCGCACCGATTGCGTCGAGTTTATCCGCATCGCTGAGGATCTTCGCTTCGAGGGTTCTGGGTTCCGGTCCCCTCGAGAAGCGGTGGGCCTCTATTGCGTGGGCAACGGCCTCGGCCCTCTCCGCTGGGTACCCCATGCTTGTAAGGTACTGCCTCGCTATCCTCGCCCCCTCAAGGGCGTGGTCCTTAACTTTTCCTGAGCTTTCCAGGGGCCTTGCGATGTCATGGAGGAGTGCGGCCAGGGCGAGTATCTCTAAATCTGCCCCTTCCTCCTTCCCAATGTGGAGGCACAGGTTGAAGACCCGTTTAACATGGCTGAACCCGTGCGTACCTTCCCTCTCAAAGAAACTCTTGGCGAACTCGCGCGTTCTCTCTACGAGCGCCCGCACCTTGTCATCGGGTATGAACTCTTCGAGCCTCATGACCTCACCAAGAGGAGGAAAAAAGACAATGGAATTTAAAGTTTTGTTGAGGTGTACCTCTTTTTATTGAGTTCTTTTTCAAGTTTCTGTTTTTCATGGAGAAGTTCAACTCCTTCAGAGAACAGGTTACCCCCCTTAACTTTCTCCTTACTGGTAAACTCCCATTGATCCCCGATCTCATAATGACCCTCTTTAATTATGTGGCCCATTTCGTGGAGGAGGGATCTAAGGGCATCGTCTCCGAATAGTCTTTTTTCACCCAATGATTCAGCAGCTTTAACAACTCCCTGTTCTAAGTAAAGGCGCCACGAAGTTCCTCCATCGTGAATAAAAACTTCTCCTTTGTGAGAGATTATGAGGGAAGGAAGGTCATCCAGGATACTCTCCCCCTTATGCTCAATACTAAGAGTGTCTACTTTGGCCTCCGGCATCTCAGAGAGTATTTCCTGAGTGCTGGCCTCATAAAGTTCAACGACCTTTATTTTCCCAGTTTTAGTAACTTGGATAATATTACCAAGAGCATCATTTCCTTTCAATGTTTCACCTGTCATGAGGTTTTCCACAATTGCACCTACAATTTTCCCATTGGAAACCAGAACGTATCCTGTAATCAGGTCATCTTTCTCTCTCCAAGACGCCTTGAGGTATCCCTCTTTAATTTTATTCAAAAGCTCTTTTGGATTATCAATATTAATCACAAGCTCAACGAATTTCCCTAGAAGCATATGTATCACCCGTAGGGAAAATAAAAGTAGGGATTTAAAACTTTGTTAGTCACTTACTCGAACACCTCTCAGAGCATTGAAGCAACTTTCTGTGCGTTCCTCTTCAGGTATATCCTGACCAGACCCAGGTTAACCTTTGGATCAGTTAAAACAGTAAGGACTGCGTTTTCACCGGCTTCAACGGTTATTATCTTGCCCTTCGGAGACTCAAGAGTTACCATGTCAACGGCCTCTTCGTGGAAAACTTCCTTTGAAACGTTGAGCGATGTACCGTAGATTGTAGCGACCATAGCGGCAACGTTTTCAACATCTATTGTCCTGTCACTGGCTTGCCCTTCTATGAGGAGACCATCCTTGCTCACTATGGCAACTCCCTTAACCCCATCAACTCTAAGGAGGTCGGCTATAACGTTCTCAAACATCTTCCATCACCCCAATATCAGCATATCAACCTCAACATGCTTGTCTGACACTCTGATTTCCTTTATTAAAACGTTCTTTCCGCTGAACTTTTTAATGGCCACGGCTATGGCATTCGCTATGGGATACAGCACGGGTTTCATGCCCTTCTTTTCAAGCAACTGAAGGGCGTAGAGATCCATCGGATTGTCAAGCTTTAGCGTCACCTTGTTGCCATCCTTGATTATTTCCCCTCTCTCGGCAAAGCCAAGGGTGTTTATCATGACCTCGGTGAACCTGTTGAGCAACTCCTGCGGGTCATCACTGCCCTCAAAGCTCAGCTCGTATTCTTCCATCATTGCGTGGAGGAGTTCCTCGCCTATTGAGTTGCCCAATCCCCTCGCCCCAGCTCCAAGAACTTTGTATATTCCAAACAATATGAGGTTGTTTATTTTGGTTGCCATTTCTTCAGACCTCTCGTTCATCCTTTCCACGACCTTCGCCCCCGTCATGGTGCATCCCCTTTCAGGGGGTTTTCAGGATAATCTACCAAAAGGTGGTTTATTAACATTTTTCTGCATATTTTCCGAAAACTATTTCATGCCCAAATCTACGGAATTCACACCCAAATCTGTGGAGAAATGCAGGAAATTTTAAGTAAAGTTTTTTAGGTTTTTGAACTATATTAGTATTCAGTAACGTCCCGAACTTTCTGAACAAACCTGAAACCCAGAACAGGGTGAAACCCGGTGAGGCTCAACGAAAAGCATGTTGAGGAGATACTTGCACTCCGCAACAAGGGTTCTACAGTCAGGGAAATAGCTGAGAGGTTTGGGATAAGCGAGAGAAGGGTCTATCAGGTGCTCAAAAATCCCCACATACATAAGCCCGGCCGACACGAGAAAACACTGGATAGAGAAGTTGAGATGAGGATAATTAACCTCAGGGAGAATGGAAAGTGCATCTCCGAAATTACAGAGAACCTAAGGGCCAGGGGAATCAACGTTTCCTACTACGCTGTATGGAAAACCGTGAGGCGCTGGGAGATGAACAGGCTGGCAAAATCACTTTTCGGAACCAAAAGGGATTATGAGAATTTGATAGGGGTTTTCATCGGAAGAATTAAGCTGAAGGACGGGGCAGTAAAGTTTTTCGTTGTGGAGAACCTGATTTCGGGGAGGGTTCTTGAACACGGCTTCGACGCAAAACTGAGAAATATAGTTGCTAGGGTTGAAAAGCACGCACAACCCGGTGTTCTCTTTGTACTCCAGAGAAGTCCTCCACTCGTCCCAACGCGGGGAAAGAACGCTCTAATAAATCTGCTGGAGGAGAGAAACATTGACTACGTCTGGATAACGCGGAAGCAGGTGAAGAGTATCTTCAACCCCAGAAAGAGGTTTAACTGTCCAACCCACCTCACTAGGGAAGAGTTTATAAGGTGGTTTGAGAGGGAAGGTGTGGATGCACTTGAGAATCTGTGCAAACGGCTCTCGGCAAGGATTAAGGAGATGAACGGGCATGGGTGTGATTGAAAAAATAAGGAACCTGCTTCGCTCAAAAACAGAAGCTGAAATCCAGAGCTTCGAGGACGAGCTCAGGAGCAGATTTGGCTTTGAAGAGTTCCTCTACGCAACGGTCGAGGGGCTCCCAATCACCGGCACGTTTTTATCCTACGAAGAACTCTCCGCGAAGGTTCCCGAAGTCGTGAAAATTCTTTCGGAGCTTGAACCCTCGGGGAACTACACGATTATCGCAGGGGAGAAAGTTTACACGCTTCTCAAGATATCAAGCGAAGTTCTGATGCTGGCGAGGGGAGGGAAGACACTAACAGCGGATGAGATCCAAGAGCTAATCATGAGGAGCAGAAAGGAGCTTGGAATTTAAGGTCTCCACCACAAGTAACTCCAGGGTTTCAATTATTTTTCTGTGAACGTCGATTGAAATCCCGTCCACACTCACCTCCCTTTTACCCCTCACACCATCTATGAGACCGTTCTCGACGAGCAGTCTAACCACAAAGGCCTCCTCCCAGCCATAGAGCAAGTTCCGGCCGAGTTCAATCGAAGCTTCCGCAATCAGACCATAGGCACCCCAGTTTGAAACAGCCGACAGGATTAATTCATCTGTCTCAACAACGCTCGCTATCTTTTCTCCCAGGGGAACGTGCCTGATGACTAAATCCCTGATTTTCCCCATTCCAATTTCATTGCCCCCGTCACCGATTCCAATCGTGGGAACCCCGTGCTCCCCGGCCTTCTCCGCCACCCAGTCAAAGGTCTCGCCCCTTACCTGGAGTCCTGACATGGAGTAGTGGTTGCCATCCACGGCTCTTCCGGGCGTTTCAATGAAGATAACCAGGTCGTAGGAAGAGACGTCAGGCTCTTTGACGAACCTCAAGGAGAGAGCCCTCTGAAAGGGCATCATCGCTTTAACGACTTCCTTCTGTGTCAGGATGTAGGCTTCTCCGCCGAGCGAGGTAACAGTGCGGTAGATTGCCAAAGCTCCCGGAGGGCCGTCCGTCTCAGGAACGTTCACGGGAGGAATAGGGAAGCCAGTGACGATTAGCACTTTTCCATAATTGTCCAAAAACAGTTTTGTAGAATTATGTAAAAAATTAAAGTTTCTTTTCCTGTACTCGAGGTAGAGTTCAAGCACGCCCCTCTTCCCCACGTCCGTGTTGATGAGGTGGGCTATCATCTTTCCACCTCGTAAACGATGATTCTAACCTTCCTGCCTTTAATTGCCTCCTTGAGTTTCCACCAGAGCTCTGTCGGCTCCTCTGCCCTGTGAACGAGCTTATCGCCTGGCCTTATCTCAACTTCCTTCTCCGTGTACCTAACGAAAACACCCTCCCCGTTGAAAATTTCCTTCATTCCATCACCTCCAGTATTTTCCTAAGCTCGTGAAGGGTTCTAATCTCGTAATCAGCCATGTGGTAGCCGTTTTCACCGCTCCTGTTAATCCAGACAGCCGTCATGCCCAGGTGCTTCGCACCGTAAACGTCCTGACTCAGGGAGTCGCCGACATAGAGGGCCTCACCCGGCTTGACGCCGAGCTTTTCGAGGGCGTGGAGAAAAATCTTTGGCTCAGGCTTAATCGCTTTGACGTCTTCCCGTGTTAAGATTACGTCAAAGTACTTGGAAAGGCCCGTCAGCTCGAGCTTAAGCCTCTGGTAGGAAGGCCCGCTCGTAACTACGCCGAGGGAATAGTCCTTCTTCTTCAGCCACTCGAGGGTGGGAAGGACGTCCGGGTAAACTTGGAGCTTGTGGGGATAGCTTTTGAGAAGTTCCTCGTAGCACAGGCTTATGTTGAACATTTGGAAGAAGAAGTTCCAGTCGTGCCAGTCGTAGGTGTCTTTCCTGCCGATTATCTCGTCGAGAAAGCGGTTTCTGGCCTCTTCCCTGGTGATGCCGAGCCGTTTGGATAGTTCGTCGTAAACCCGGGGGAGGAAGAGCTGGATGAGTGGCATTTCCGTGAGAATGGTTCCATCAATGTCAAAGAGAACCGCCCTCATCGTCCCACCCCTTCACGAGGAGAGCCAAGATTTCAACCCCGCGGACGTTCTCGTCCGTTACAATTCCCCAGATTATATCCTTCTCCGCCAAGAGCTCCTGGAAGCGGGAGAGTATCTCGTGCGCACCCTTCAGCGGGAAGTCGTTGCCGACGAGGATTCCAATGAGGCCCCTCTCCCATATTCCCCAGTGCCAGCTGAAGTCAACCCTGTCCAGAAGGCGCATTATTCCAACGTTTCCTCCGTTAATCATGTTGAACAGATCGGCGTAGTCTATGTTGATGAGCATCTGGTTTTCCAAGTAGTAGTAAAGCCTTGAGAAGAGCTCGGATATTGAGACAGAGGCCCTCTCAAAGGCCACTCCCAAGGGGACGTCCTCGCTCAGGAAGTCCCAGAGGGAGTCATAGAAAACCGTCTCAAAGCTATCCGCCCAAGGGGGCTTTTCGTGGATTAGCTCCCGCCTCGGCGTCAAGACGTAGGCGAGCCTTATGGCATCGGATGGACTGTTCTCGATGATTAAGTTCACAAGTTCAAGGTTTATCTCTCTGTCCTCGAAGACGAGCCAGAGAAACGTGTCCTCGGGAATTCTCGAGAAGAACTCCCTAATCCTCCCGCCATATTCTAGGGGTCTTAATAGGTAGCGCCCGGGGTTTATTGTGACCTTAACGACGCCATCTACGCTTATCCTGTCTACTATTCTCGCCCCTGCATTGCCGATTCCAACGAAAAGATGGGTAAAGGAGGGCATAGTTATCATTCAAGGGTCGCGTGCTTCTTCTTCATATCCTTTTCGGTCTTCTGGAACGTCGCCATGAGGAGCGCTATTATTCCATCGAGGAAGATCATCGTGGAGTCCTCGAAGAGGGTTCCCATCGGGGCAATCCACTTGTACTTGGTGAGCATCTGCCGGGCTATGTAGTCTGTGGGTATGTCTGTCTTGGCCCTTCCCGGTATCTCAACGACCACATCGGCAAGCTTCCCAAGGGTCGAGTTGGCGTAGGAGGTTATGGCAACAACCTTTCCGCTTTCCTTCTTGGCTATCTTCGCGGCGTCGACTATGCTGGTTGTTTCTCCAGAACCGCTTATCGCTATAAGCAGGTCACCCTGCTCGAAGGCCGGCGTTATCGTCTCGCCAACGACATAGACGTTGAAGTCAAGGTGCATAAGCCTCATTGCGAAGGCTTTACCAACCAGACCGCTTCTCCCGGCGCCGTACACGAAGATCTTGTTGGCTCCTATCATTGCGTCCACGAATCCTCTTGCCTGCTCAATCTTCAGGCTGTCGGCCACGCCTTTTACATGATCGGCGATGTCGTGCATTGCCTTGCGTATGGTCATCATGTACTCGCCCCAGAACAGGTCTATTATCTTTCTCGTTATTTCGCCCGGGTCTTTGGCCTTGGTTATTGCTCCTCCAACGATTATCACTGTGGCGCCCAGCTCGATTACTTTGGGGATCGTCTCCAGGTTCAACCCGCCCGCGACTGCTACCGGGACGCGGACGGTTTTAACAACGTTTTCCAGGTCTTCAAGGGGGGTCTTCCCCTGAACCTGTTCGTCTATGCCTGTGTGGACGAGGATGTAGTGGACACCCATCCTCTCAAGTTCTTTAGCCCGTTTGACCTTGTCCTTGACCCCTATGAGGTCGACCATTATTCTGATTCCATATCTTCTGGCCACTTCGATGGCGTCCTGGATGGTTTTGTCGTCCGCAACTCCGAGGATGGATACAACGTCTGCCCCGTGCCTTGCGGCCATCTCAACCTCAAGGGCGCCCGTGTCCATGGTTTTGAGGTCTGCCACTATTTTTCTGTCGGGGAAGCGGCGTTTCATAAGCTCAACCGCACGCATTCCTTCTTTTTTTATGAGTGGTGTGCCGACTTCCAGCCAGTGAGCGCCGCCGTGGGCTGCTTTTTCAGCTATAGAAAGAGCCTGGTCAATGTCCGTTAAGTCAAGAGCAACCTGAAGTATCATCTCCTCGCCTCCGAGGGTTTTTCGATTTAGGCTTATCAGGTTACTTTTTAAACTTTGGTGTCTGGAGTTTACATTTAAATGTCAATAAACTTCGCCAAGATTTAAAAGGGAATGTCCCGACTCCGTGGGGGGATGCGTTATGGTGACTTTTATCCCGTTCGGTGAGAGGCCAAACCGTGAGGGTGTTCTCTACGTCCTCAAACTCCTTCAGAAGAATAAACTTTTGGATGATTATGTTATCGTTGAATCAAGTAGGGTTGAGCTCCTGTCGGATAGGGTGCCACAGGATACCGCGTATATCGTGGGTGAGCACCTGGCGACGTATGGTATAGCTGAGAAGTTGCGACCTGCTTCCCTTATGAGCGTTGATGCACACACCGATCTGATGCATGACTTTCTGGATCACGGCTCATGGCTGGCGTACGCGCTTGAGAACAGGTTTGTAAAGAGGGCCGTTGTTATGGCTCCGGTCCTTATGATACCCAGTACGGAGCGAACCCAGCTCTGGACGCGGCGGGTCAAGATATTCCCTGCCCTTTTGAGGAGCCGGAAGGTTCGGGGGAAGTGGAGGGCCTATCAGAACCTCCAGACCAACGATCTCCTGGAGGTGATAGATGAGGCTCGTAAGTACCTGGGGGAGGAGATATACCTGACCGTGGACCTCGACGTTCTCCTTCCGGAGTATAGGATAGCGCGCTTTCAGCACGGTGAATTGACCCTCGATGAGCTCCTTGAGGTTCTTGAGGAGATAAAAAGGAGTTTCAAGATAACTGCATTTGACATAGCGGAGGTCTCCGATAGGATAGAGCGTTCCCGCCTTGGTAAGAAGGCTTTCGTTGAAGTGTTCCAGCTTTTGATGGGGTGATGCGTATGAAGGGGCCGACTGAGGAGGAGATCAGAAATGTCATAATGCCCCTCATGTTATCCGGGGCGAGGATGCTGGACAGACACTGTCCCCGGTGCGGTTCTCCTCTGTTTGAAAAGGACGGCCGTGTGTTCTGTCCGGTGTGCGAGCATCGGGGTAGGGAGAGGGAGGGTGGAACCCGGGACGTGGAGGAGCGTCTTATGGAGAAGCTTGTCGAGCTGGCCAATTCGATGCCCGAGGAGATTGACTCGCTCAGGAAACACTTAAGTGTGATGGGGGAGATAATGGAATTGATTAAGAAATACCGCAGTTTGGAGGGAGAGGAATGAAGAACGTCAAGGTGTTGAAGGTTCTTGAGAGCGGTCCGAAGACTATCGAAGAAGTCAGTGAGGAGACCGGAATCCCGGGGATGGAAGTGCGGCGGTATTTGCTTCGGTTCGCGGAGCAGGGTAAGGTGGAGAGCTATCAGAAGGCTGGAAAGCTCTTCTGGAAGCTCCGTGAGGAGGACGAGACCGAAAAAGAGTTCAAGTACGTTGGCTGATCTTTTTTAAATTTTGCCGGTTGAGTCCTCGTTTGAGGTGTCTGAGGGTAGAACCTATTGAGGGCTCTAAAGGTGTTAAAAGAACAAAGGAGGACAAAAGGGTTCAGGCCTTCTTGGCCTTTTCCCAGTACTCGTTGAACTTGCCCTCAAACAGGGTCTTGATGCGGAAGTCCTTAATCCATATCTGGGTCTCGTAGTTGAAGTACCTTGCCGCCATGTCCTCAAGGGCGAAGAACACTTCTTCATCGCAGATGAGCATTGGGAGATCGAGTTTGTCGATGACCTTGAGCTCGAGTTTGCCCTTCTTGTAGTAGTCAAGTATCTTGGAGGTCTTCAGTCTCTGGAGTATGGGTTCGGTAACCAGGACTTTGGCCTTGGCGCCCCTGTCAACGGCTTTTATTAGGTCGCTTTCGAGGTTGACTGCTATGTAGCCGTCGTCGGCTAGGAGAACCTGCTCTTTAACGTCTTCGAACATTTCCTTGGTCTTGAGTGTGGCGTTTCTTATGCCCTTGACTATCCAGACGCGCTCGACGCCGTACTTTGGTATCTCGGTCTCTATCAGGGGGTTCATGAGTTCGAGGAGCTCTTCTTTCGCCTTTTTCTTGGCTTCGAGTTCGTCGGCGATGCGCTCCTGCCAGTCCTGTATGAACTTGTCGAGGATGTTCTCTGGGTGGACCGGTCTGTACTTGTTGACCTTTCCGGGCTGGCTTATGGCGAATCCTTTCTTCTCAAGGCTCCTGAGGACGTCGTAGGTCCTCGGTGCTGGAACTTCGGAAACGCTTGCCAGCTCGGCGGGAGTTAAAACGCCAAAGCCGACCAGTGCCACGTACGCTCTTGCCTCGTAGAGGTTCAACTCAAAGTGCTCCTGAAGGAGCTCCACCATTCTGTCCTTCACCATTTTTACCACCACCATGTTTTCTAATCCATGTTATGGGATTTATAGGATATAAGTTTTTTCCTATCAATCTTCAGTTTTACCTAAACACACCATCGCCAAAGAGTGTGACTTCAGCGGATGTTAGGAATATTGCATCTCCATGCACTGCTCTTACTACCTGGGGGTTTTAAAAGTTTTGGTGTTCCAGAATATCAAACCTACCGCGGACCCAATAAACACATGAACTAGAATAAAAATAATGATAATTTAACGTAATGTTACATATTTGAGTTAGTATACTCTTTCAGTTCGGAGTACAACCTCTGAAGTACCTTCTGGTAATCTTCCTGTTCCTCTTCTATGAGGTCCATGAGCTCTTCAAGCTCCCTCGTCTTTTCCTCGTTTACCAGATCCCGGTATTTCTGCATTAGGTAGTGGTACACTTTCATTCCCTGTTCCGTTGGCAGGAGCTTCTTTCTTCCGCGGGTTTCTATAACGTAGTAGCGTTGCAGCAGGGTTTTAACGATCTTGGCGTACGTGGAGGGTCTGCCGATCTTCCTGTTCTTCATCATGGCTATTATGTCGCCCTGGCTGTAGAGCTGTACTTTGGGGGCCTTCCACCTCTTGCTTTCAACGACCTTGAACCTCTGGCCGGCTTCGAGTTTTGGTAACTCTCTGAGGGGCAGTTTTCTTATCCGGGACCAGCCGCTGTTGAGTAGCTCCGTGTACCCTTCGATCTCGACCTTTCCAACACCTGTGTTGATCGTTGCCTTCTCATGGAGGATCTTTGCAGCAGGCATCTGGCTGGCCATGAACTTGCGGAATATCATGTCGTAGAGCCTGTAGTGGTTCCGGGTTAGGTTCTTGGGGAGCTGCACTATGTTGTCCCTTATGAGCTGCATGAGTCTTCCGGTGTCTATCGGGCGGGTTGGTCTTATGCACTCGTGGGCCCCTTCTTCGCCCCAGGGTCTTGGTTTGAAGTACTCTTCACCTATCCCTTGGGTTATGTACTCCTTTGCTATTTCGATTCCTGTATTGCTGACGTGTGTGGAGTCGGTGCGGTGGTAGGTCGTTAGGCCCGCTTCGAAGAGGTCCTGGGCAAGCCGCATGGTTTCGTGTGCTGAGAGCTTTAGGAATGTGGAGGCGTCCTTCAGCATGGTGTCCGTCGTGTAGGGGGGGGCTGGGGTTATGTCCCTCTCCTCTAGGCGAACGCTCTCGACCGTTACCTCCTCAGGCGGCTCGACTTTTTTCCCGTCCTTCCCTAGTTCCACAGTTATTCGAAGCCCGTTGTCGAGTTCAAGGCCGAGGAAATACGTCTCGCTCTCGGTGAACTCTCTGTAGCGTTCAATTATCCACCCAAGGACCGGTGTCTGTACCCTGCCGGCGGAGAGGTTGTAGTTCTCGAAGACCCTCTGTAGTTCTTGGCTCAGTTCGAAGCCTATCCATCTGTCCTCCACCCGTCTGACTATCTGGGCGTTTACCCTGCCTTCGTTGACGTCCCTGGCTTCTTCCAGGGCTCTCAATATGGCCGGGCGAGTTACCTCGTGGAACTCGATGCGTTTGATGTTTGGTGTGTACGGGCTGAGCACGTTCCGGATGTCCCAGGCTATCTTTTCGCCCTCTGTATCAGGGTCCGTAGCTATGAGTATCTCGTCTACTTCTTGGGCTATCTCGCGCATCGCCTTGACGTTCTGGAGCGCGTCGTGGACGTTGGTCGAGCCGCAGCGTGGGCAGGTCCCCTTCTTCTCCCAGTCGATGAACTGGTGCCCGCAGTCACGGCAGCGTTTGATGGTGTCGTAGAGAGGAATAAAACGGATGTCATCACTTTTGTTTTCAATTAACACTCCGTGATAGCCGTCGTTCGTAACTAGGTCGAACATGTGGCCGCCGCTCGCCAGGATCGTCAGCATTCTATTGCCTATGCTCACTTCGTAGGCCACTAAGTCCCCGATGCGCCTCTTGCTGGGCTGTCCAAAGAAACTCGCTATGGTTCGGGCTTTGTTGGGGCTCTCAACTATCATGAGGGATGACTTCACAAGATCCTTGACCCTGGCGCTTATCTTGCCCTCCATCACGAGCCGGACCTTTTCCCTGTCCTCGTCTATCTGCTTCAGGATCTCGTCGAGGTTGAGCTCTTCAAAGGACGCCATTTTGAACTCCGTAAAGCGCCAGCGCATCTGCCTGACGAGGCCGTTGAAGACCTTCTCGTTGTCAACTATGAGGACGCTCAGTCCCTTGGTGATTCCACCCGCGAAGAGCCTGCTCGTCCTTCCTGTGGCCTGGATGTACGTCCTGACGTCCGGTATTTCGATGTACCATTTTCCTTCTTCCTCTCTGAGACTGACGAAGGGGTCCTCGGCGAGCTTTTTGAGAACCTCCTTGTCCTTGAGAACTTTTCTCAGAAATTCAACCAGCTCGCGGAAAACGCCGAGGACGTGGTTGTGGAATTCGTTCTCTATCGGCAGTCCCTCGGCTAGGGCCTCCTCAATCTTGAGAAGTTCAAACTGGGGGATGTTTCTTATGAGCCTCCTGAGCCTTGCATGGAACTTTTCAGCGGTTTTTCTATCCTCGTCGCCCAGAAAGTCCATCACCTCGCTCATGAGACCGAGGGCGCGGTATATCGTCGGCCTCTCGAGGTTTATGGAGAAGCGGAACTTTGGGACGCCTGTGAACACGGAGTAGCGGATTAAGTGTGGGAGGTCTAGGCCACGGACCAGGGAGCCGTAGTATGTGGCGGAGCCAACTAGGTAGTCGGCCTCGCCGTTCTCAAACTTCTCTATCGATCGTTTGTTCTTTGATGAGACGAGCTCCACTTTAAGGCCTTTTTCCCGGAGGTAGTTAACGAGCTCCTCCGCGTAGCCCAGCCCCTGGTCTATGGGCGTGAACACGATCCCCCCTTTACCGAGTTTTCTGAGGAGCTCCTCCACGTGGTCTTTTACGTCCTTTTGGGGCTTCAGGTAGCTGTCGACGACGTTTCTTAGGGCGGAGCGTCCGCTTCCAACCTCGAAGCCGAGCAGCTCGCGGTAGAGTTTTATCCTGTCGCCCCGGGCTGAGCCCGTGGCTGAGGCGATTATCATGATGCCTATGTCGTTTTTGTATTTGAACTCCTCTATCTCCTTCTGCAGTGCCCTTATCCCCTCGTTTATTTCTTTCAGTCTCTCCTCTCGGTCCTCGGCGCGGCCGTTCAGGTAACGTGCCATGTTTTTCTTGAGTCGGATTATCTCCCATGCCTTTCCTATCATCTCCTCGTTGAACCCCAGGAGATAGAGGGAGCGGTCTATGTTCTTGCTGGCCTTGAGAAACGCGTCAACGTCGTCGACGAAGACGAAGTCGAAGTGCCGGCCCTTTAGCTCGTCCTCGAACTTTCTGGCCATCCATTGGGCGCTCGTTATCAGGATGTCGTACTCCTCTCTGCGTATCCGGTCCAGCATTTCCTCCTTTTCCTTTTTGCGGAGGTTGCCGTGGTAGTACGCCAGCCTGAGGTCAACGCCCGCCCGTTCCGCTATCGCCATGACCTTCTTGACGGTCTGGATCACCAGGGGGGTCGTCGGCACCACGATGTAGCTCTTTCTCCCGTTTTTAGCGTGCCAGACGGCCATAAACGCCCCGAACGTGCTCTTACCCATCCCGGTTGGGGCTATTATCGAAAAGCTCGTCCCCCTCAGGAGACGCTTCACCCAGGTTCTCTGGGCGCTCCAGAATCTGAAACCTGTGGCACTCTCAAAGAACGCCTCTATCCCACGCGTTTGTGATTCCAGCCGGTGTATCTCCTCCCACTCCTTTAGCTCTCCCCTGAGCTGGAGGGCATCCCTTACGGCCTTTACGAGATCAAAGTAATTCTTTGAAGAAACGGGTTCATCAAGGCATCTCTCGCAGGGGTTCTTCTCACGGAGCCTCTCGTCGGAGATTCTATCGCCGCAGTTCGGGCACATACCGCGGTAAATGGCCTTCATTTTCTCACCTTCTAAGTTCCTGTTTGGTGTTCTAAAGATTTATAAGGATTTTTAATGAGGGTTGTGTACTGCCTCTCAACCGCTCCTGAGTTTCATAAACTCCTTTTCAAGCCTCTCGGTCAGGCGGTAGTCTTTGAACACGTGCCGGTACTCCTCCAGAGTCTCTTCTAGGATGTGCAGAACCTCCGGGCGGTCGAGGGTTTTAAGAAGGAGAACGGCCCTCCGGAACAGCCGGGCGACTTCGCTCCCGCTCTCGTCGGTGTTCAGTGCAAACCGGAGCTCCTTTATGGTGACGTCGAGGGCGAGCTCAGGGACCTCTGCAAGGAACTCCATTGCGACGGCCTCGGGAAAGAGCTCGGCGTGCTCATCGAAGGTCTCGAAGTAGAAGCCGTTTTCGTGGGCCTTCATAACCGCCGCAACGTGCTTGCAGTCTCCCCCCAGCGGACAGGTGCAGTGGTTTTCCCCGTTGGAGGTGTTGATCTCGACGTAATAAGGGTACGTTCCGAGTACTTTGGAGAAGAGCCTGTCCCCGTATTTAACGACCCAGAGTACTTTCCCGGCTTTGTAGTACTTCTCCCCTTTTTTCAGGGTCTTCTCGTCCACGTCCACCACTGGTGCCGGTAGCCTGCGGAGGGTTTTAAGGATTTCGGGCGAAAGCGTTTTATCGTTTTGGCCCCTAAATTCAGCGGTGATGGGGATGGACGTGTTCGAGCTGGCGAGGAAGTATCACGATGAGCTGGGGATCGTTGAGCCCAGCATGGCCGCCATGGCCGCGGAGTTCTTTGATGAACTGGGCCTTAAGATCGCCGAGTTCCTCCAGGATGAGGGTTACTCCGTCATAGGTACCAAGTTTGTGGACTACGACAAGAGCCTCGTGCTTGACGTCTCAAAAGGGGAGAGGAGGTTTGAGGTGACCCTGAGAAAATCGTGATCACCAGCGGTTCTCGTAGTCGAACATCACTTCCTTCTTTTCTCCGGGTCCGACGGTCAGTTTGAACTCGACGTAGTTGGCGGTCTCGTCTATGGGCTCCAGAGAGCTGCTCTTTATCCTGCCCCATTTGTGGTACCTGACCACTACGGTCTTTGTCTCGTTTCCGAAGTTCTCAATCGTTATCTGAACTTTGTAGTAGGCGTAGCTGCTTCCACGCTCCTCCTGCAGTATTTTAGTGGTTCCTTTAAGGTTGTAGTCTCGTCCTATTCCTACTCTGACGGTTTCCCCCTTGGGAGTGTGCTCCATCATCCTCTCCCCCAGGAGGAGTGCACCGTCCTGGGTTTCCCTGTAAACCTCAACAACGCCAGCCGGCAGAACTTTGTCAGTTTTGAAGGAAATTGACTCGTAAACCGGCCCCTCCCCGCTGTTGGGCCAGCTCTCGTAGAGGTACTCGCGTTTAAAGGGGGCCTTGAGGGTTATGTAGGGGTACATCATCATGCTGGTGGGCTCAAGATCAACGGTTCCGAGCCTGTAGAGGTAGAAAGCCTCCACCTTCTGCGGTTCGCTCGGCTGCACTATCTCCGTCGTTCCGCCTGCGGCCTTCGCGTAGAGGACGTATGGGCTTGATGTCCCTCCCTGGATCAAACTCACGTCTCCGGCAACGAGGAGGACCTTCGTGTCCTTGAACTCCTTTATGGTGGGGTTGTTCAGAACCACGTAACCGTAGAGGTTGGCCTGGTTTCCTATGTAGAGTTTGTAGCGTGAGCTCCAGCCCATTCCGTTCACACGGTAGATAACATCGAAGCGGTATTTTCCTGCTTTGTCAGCGGATATGACCGCGTAGGCGTCGGTCTTTCCGTCCAGCTCCTTCACCTTGAGGTAGGCCACCTCGTCCGGGTTTACCAGGTAGTACTCCTCCCCCCGAACCGCCAGTTTTCCATCCTTCATCCCCAGGAACCTGCCGCTTATTGTGTCCCCGGTTTTGAGCTTTATCTCGATATCGCTTCCGATGCCCGCACCGTAGACGCTACCGTTCCCGCCCCTGCTGAACACACCGAGAACGTGGGAGCCACCGTCTAAGGGCCTTATGGTGACCTCTGCGATGTTGAGGCCGGCGAGCTCGCTCAGTGGCACCTCGTTGATGCCTTCCTTTAGGTTAAGCTCCAGGATTTTCTCGACAACACCTATTTTGACCGAGTTGTACAGTACAACGGTGCCGTTGCCGGCCATGGCCTTTTCCCTCTGAAAGGGGAAGACCGCGAATAAAAGCACCAGAACTCCCAGCAGACCGATAATGACCTTCCATCTCACGGTTATCACCTAATCTCATTGGTACATCATTCTATATATACCCCCAACATCACTTCGATCTACTTTGGAGTGAGGCTTTGCAAATGGAAACCCTTTTAACTCCACGTGGAGACTCAGCACTGTCAAGCTGATGAGGTGATTGTGATGGACAGGATTGAAAAGGCTAGGGAGATAATCGAGAAGGCCAAGGCCGAAAACAGGCCGCTCGTCGAGCCTGAGGCAAAGGAGATACTCAAGCTCTACGGCGTCCCCGTTCCGGACTTCAAGGTCGCCACCAACGAGGAGGAGGCCGTTCAGTTCGCCAGGGAGATCGGCTACCCGGTCGTTATGAAGATCGTTTCTCCGCAGATCATCCACAAGAGCGACGCCGGCGGTGTTAAGGTCAACATCAAGAGCGATGATGAAGCCAGACAGGCATTCAAGACCATCATGGAGAACGCCAGGAACTACAAGCCGGACGCTGACCTCTGGGGCGTCATCGTCTACAAGATGCTCCCGCTCGGCAAGGAGGTTATAGTCGGTATGATACGCGACCCGCAGTTCGGTCCGGCCATAATGTTCGGTCTCGGTGGAATCTTCGTCGAGATCCTCAAGGACGTCTCCTTTAGGGTTGCTCCGATAACGAAAGAGGAAGCCCTCGACATGATAAAGGAGATCAAGGCCTACCCGATTTTGGCGGGAGCCCGCGGTGAGAAGCCCGTTGACATAGGGGCCCTTGCTGAAATGGTCACCAAGATCGGCGAGCTTGCCCTTGAGCTTCCGGAGATCAAGGAGCTTGATATCAACCCGATCTTCGCCTACGAGGACTCGGCCGTTGCCGTCGACGCCAGGATGCTTCTCTGAGGGCTTTTGGCCCTTTTTCTCTTCTGTACTGAACGTCGCGTTATCGTTGCATTTCCTTTTTGGAGTCCCTTTTGAAAGTCCTGCCCTTCAGGGCGAGGGGAAGGTCGACTTTAGTGGTTTTAGGAACGTAACAAGCCACAGGGCGAAGAGGAGCCAGAGCAGGGAGTAACCCAGCAACTTCATAAGTTCCAGGCTGAAGACGTTCCCTATATCACGTGTGGCGTTCACGAAGGCTCCAAGGGGGAATATAAACGCCCACCACGATGTGCTGTACGGCAGGTTGAGGTTCCTTATGTAGTGGAGCGTTAAAGCTATGGCCATGACCAGCCACCAGAAGCCGAGGCCCCAGAGGAAGAAGGCGAATATGAAGAGTGGATCCTTTGACACAGCAATGCTTGAATTGTTCACGAGGGCAAAGAGTGCCGTTATGCTCGCCCCGATAGGCCCAAGGTTCATCCATATCAAAGGTGCCATCCCCGCTGGCATGAGCTCGTGCCTGATGAAGCGGAGCGTCACAACCGCGTAGAGGACCAGGTAGAGGAAAAAGCCCGCTCCCCAGCCCATGTAGTTGACTACGGTAACGAACTCCTTTACGTAGCCCGTGGTCGTCCTCATGAAGATCGCTCCGAAGGGTATTATCACGAGAGCAACGGGCGGGATGTACCAGGCCGGTGAGAGGTGCCTCAGGTCAACCTCCCCTGCAATGAAAACCTCGTAGGACATCCAGAAAGCGAATATGAAGGTCAGAACGAGCCCCCAGAGCCAGAGGTACCATGCAATGGTTCTGCTGTGCAGAATCATCAAGAACTGGGCAACTAGGACTATCGTCGCCGCTCCACTTGTTCCGTAAAAATGGCCCTTTGAGGGATGCCTTAAGTCTTCAAGTGCCTCCTTTCTGTAGAGAACCCAGCGGAGGAGCCACGGAATAAGCAGACCGGTGTAGAGAGCAACGTTAATGTAAGTCAACACTATTCCAATTTCTTTGAGGGGTGTCCAGTACGATGAGTACTCATAGGATGCAATCGCCACTGCTCCGGTCCCCATGACGCTGGCAAAGGCCGCGGGGTTGAAGCTCTTGATCCTCTCCACATACCCCACCTCAGTTCCCAGATTTTTTAGGGACTTTAAAAAATTTTAGGTTTTCCTAATCACGGGCTATCTCCACGCTTCCCTTTATCTTCCACGTTCCAACGGTGTTGAAGACTGTTCCATACTTTTCTGCTAGAGTTTTCGCGCGCATCATTTTCTTCTCGCTCTCTATGGTTTTCACCCTTACGTGGTAGGTTATCTCCTTCAATGCGGGCTCATCAGGGCCTCTCCAACCTGTCACCTCTATCTCAATTCCCTCCACGTTCAGTCGCATTTTTCTTACTAACCGTCCCCAGTTCACCATCAGGTAGCCCCCGATAGCTGAGAGAAGAACCTCCGTTGGGTTGGGCCCCTCGTTGTGACCGTCTGTTTCAGTATCTATCCTGATGCCGAAATCCCTCATCTTAACGAAGCTCCCAACGTTTCCGTCCCACCGTAGGCGTGAGCGGCATTTCAGTCTCTCCATGGCATCACCGGAGAGGTTAGGTGAAGGTTTTTTAAAATGTTCTCCATGGATGACGTGGTGATATGGAGACTACAGCACCAACGGCCAGCGGTAAACCGAAAGAGGAGCCGATTTACAAGAGCCTCATCGGGACTTGTTCTCCGCGATTGCCTATGAAACGGGGTTTTTATGGACAAATCATTTCCATGGAGGCTATTCAATATGAATTTTAAATGTTTCCGGACAAATCCGTCCAAAGTCAGAGCGCTGACTTCTTCCCCGCTCTAAAGGGTGAGTTTTCGAGAGAAAAAGGATCATTTTGGAGATGCTTGTGTAAATCGGGGCAACGCGTTTACACTTGGACTGACTTCTGCTATCTGATAGCATCCTTGAAAGCCAGCACAAGCGCTCTGACGCAGTTTTTAATCTCCTCGCTCACATCTTTCCAGTCCCCGGGCTGACAGCCAAGGAGCAGGAACCGGGTCTCCGGGAGCAACTCGGTCAGGTGGCCAAGGGTCACCCTGAGCTGGAAGCGGAAGTCTTCGGGGACATCTCCAATAGCCTCCCAGGGGTCGGCGACGACCACTTTACCGGGCTCACCCCCAAATTCAAGGGGGATCGCAACTATCACCAGCTCCGGGCGAAAGCGTATTATAGCCCCCGCCTGGCTCTCGGGAACGTCGTGGCAGTTGATCGTAAGGAAGGTGGGATTCTCCACCGCCAGAGAAAGGGCCTCCGCCAGATAGGCCCCAAATCCATAATCACCGCGTTTCTCGTTGCCCACGCCACAGAGGACTATCCTGCGCGCATCTCCGATTATCTCGTCGATCCTCACGGTGAAACCTCCAAAAAGGTATCAGAGAAGAACGTAGCCGGAACTCACGCTCTTCCTGAGCTCTTCCTCACTCAGCTCCCTCCTGTGCTCGGGTATGTTCCTGGCGCGCCTCTCGTTGACGAGTTCAAGGACCATCTCCAGCGGGCCGTACTGGATGGCCTCCGCCGGGCACATGAGGGCGCAGGCCGGTTCGAGACCCACCTCACGTCTGTCCGCACACATGTCGCATTTGGTTATTGCCCTGACCTTAAGGCTGTAGAAGGGAACGCCGTAGGGACACACCTGGAGACAGGCGAGACAGCCGATGCACCTGTTCTCGGCTATCCTCACGGCTCCATCCTCGTCCCGGTAGATGGCATCGGTTGGGCAGACCCTCACGCATGGAGCGTCGTCGCAGTGCTTGCAGTTTATCGGGAGGTACTGCTTGTTCTCCGTCACGTAAATTCTTATGTGCGGGCTCCCATCATGGATAAAGTTGCAGACGGTCTCACAGGTCTCGCAGCCGATGCACGTGAGGTAGTCGAGGTAGAGGTACTTCCTCTCCATCAGGGCTCCCCCCTGAGCCACCCGTCGATTGAGACTGCCGCATAGAGGCCGTCCTTTATCGCCTTGCCGACCTTCGTCGGGCCGTTGACGACATCCCCGGCGGCGAAAATTCCCTCGACGCTGGTCATGTGCCTGGAATCAACTACGATCCTGCCCCTCCTGTCCGTCGCGATGTAGGAGCCGTTAACCGGCGGGGTGGAGACCATGCCTATGGCGAAGACCAGGTAGTCGAGCTCAACCTGGAACTCCGAGCCTTCAATGGGTATAGGCCTCCTCCTTCCGGTTTCGTCGGGCTCTCCAAGACGGGTTCTAAGGAGTTCTATGGCCCTAACGCGGCCGTTCTCACCTATCACGCGCTTTGGAGTGACGAGCTCGAACCACTTGACCCCCCTGTTCCGCAGGATGTTTATCTCGTAGGCTCCGGCGGGGGCTTCCCTTATCGTCCTGCGGTAGAATATCTCAACCTCCGCACCGAGGCGGTTGCACTCAAAGGCAACGTCAACGGCCGTGAGGCCCGCCCCTATTATCCCGACCTTCTTGCCCTCCAGCTTGGGAACCTTATCCTTCGGAACGTAGCCGAGTTCGTAACCTTTTATTCAGAAGAGGAGCTCCAGCGGTGAGAGTATGCCCTCTAGGTCGTCCCCAGGAATTCCAATCCTCCTCACGTTCCAGATTCCGGTGGCTATTAGAACCGCGTCGTAGTTCTCCCTGAGCTCGCTGAGCCTAACGACCCTCTCGTAGAACTCGTCGCCCTCGTCCTACCGCTCATCCTCCATGACCTTCGTCCTCGGGTAGTAGGTTACCTCAAACTCCTCCTCAAGTTTCTTCGCGCCGAGGCGAACCCTCTCGACTGGAATCCTGAACTCCGGGATGACGAAGAGCATCAAGCCGCCGGGCTCGGGCATTTTGTCGTAGATGTCAACGTCGTGTCCCTTGCAGACGAGGTAGCCGGCAGCCGTGAGTCCAGCAGGTCCGGCGCCGATTATTGCCACTCTTTTTCCAGTTGGTTGTGGTTTCTCCTTGCAGAGAAAGGAGAACTTTATGCCCCTCATTTAAGCCCCCCTCCAAAGAATCTCAGGTACTCGCTCGGGAACTCCTTGACGCGATCGTGCTTGCATCTGTCACACATGAAGACGACCTCAGGATGATCGTAGAACTTTTCGAGCTTGTGGTAGAGGAACTCCGCGGTTTTAACGGTGTAGTCCAGCTTCCTACCACAGACCTGGCAGTGGGCGTACTCGAACTCGAGGTCAAGCCTGTCAGGATGACCTTGGATAGCCTTCGTCGGGCATATGTCGTTGCACTCGTAGTTACACTCCCTGCAGAGCTCAGGATGGAAGGAGATGACCTTTTTACCATCGTCTATAACGAATATCGTGTTGTGTGGACACACCTGGGCGCAGAGCGCGCAGCCTATGCAGGCGTCGGCTTTGAGACCCCCCTCCTTTTTTATGTCTCCTATTGGGGTCTTACCCTCCCCTCCAGCTGGTTCATTGATACGCTTGAGCATTCTCCCACC